>JALSRW010000487.1 GCA_026984595.1 Alphaproteobacteria bacterium | reverse complement strand
CACAAGATGGGCCCGATCACGACCTACTGCTGCGGTCCCAACAACCGCGGCGTGGCGGTGGCCGGCAACCGGGTCTTCATGGGCACGCTCGATGCCAAGCTGGTGGCGCTCGATGCCAAGACCGGCAAACTCCTGTGGGAGACGCAGATCGCCGATCCCGAGCTCGGCTACTCCGAGACCATGGCGCCGATCGTGGTCGAGGACAAGGTGATCATCGGCACCAACGGCGGCGAATACGGCATCCGCGGCTTCGTCAAGGCCTTCAAGGCCGACAGCGGCGAGCTGCTGTGGACCTTCTACACCATTCCCGAGGGCGAGGCGCATCTCGGCGAGTGGCGTGAGACCGATCCCATGGGCCGTTCGCTCAACCGCGACATCGCCGCCGAGAAGGCCAAATATGAGGAAATGAAGGCGGCCGGCGAAGCCGATCTCATCTGGCAGCGTCTTGGCGGCGGCGTGTGGCAGACGCCGGCCTACGATCCCGAGACGCGGCGCCTCTACTTCGTGGTCGGCAACCCTTCACCGGATCTCGACGGCTCGATCCGTCCGGGCGACAATCTCTACACCGACAGCCTCGTCTCCATCGACGTCGATACCGGCGAATACGTCTGCCATTACCAGTACATCCCGCACGACGTCTGGGATCTCGATGCGGTGAGCCCGCCCATCATCACCACCGTCAGGGACGAGAACGGAGAGGATGTGAAGGGCGTGCTCCACGGCAGCAAGCTGCCCTACGTCTTCGTCCACCGGGCGGACGACTGCAGCCTCATCCGCTACAGCGAGCCGATGGTACCGATCGAGGACCTGTGGGCACTGCCGACTCCGGAGGGCACGCGCATGCTGCCGGGGGCGAACGGGGGCGTCGAATGGTCGCCGATGGCGATCAATCCGGCGCTGCGCTACGTCTTCGCCGCCAATCTCCACCAGCCCATGACCTATCATGTCGAGAGCACGCCCTATCCCGAGGGCAAGCTCTGGCTCGGCGGCGCCTTCAAGGTCATCCCGGGCGAAGAGCAGTGGGGCAATGTGACCGCCGTCGACTACGACACCGGCAGGATCGTGTGGAAGGTCCGCACCGAACAGCCGATGATCGGCGGCCTCCTGGCCACCGCGGGCGGTCTCGTCTTCGCGGGTGAGGGTAACGGCTGGTTCAAGGCCTATGATGCGGCGAGCGGCGCCGTGCTGTGGCAGTTCCAGCTCGGCGCCGGCGTGAACGCTCCCCCCTCCTCCTATGCGGTGGGCGGCAAGCAGTACATCGTCGTCGGCGCGGGCGGCAACGTCCAGCTCAACTACAAGCGCGGCAACGACATCGTCGCCTTCACGCTGGCCGATTGAAGATCGGCATGAATCCCTCTAGGAGGGCCGCCGCAGGCGGCCCTCCTTTTCACCCCCGGCAAGGGAGATCGGACGAGCCATGCGCCTTCCGCAGCTGCTGCTTCTCGCCCTTGGCGGCGCTCTCCTCGCCGCGGAGGTCCGGGCCGGTGAGGACATCGAGACCCTGGCCGAAGTCTGTCGCGGCTGTCATGGCGATGAGAACAGCCTTCCCGCGGATCCCGTCTATCCCATCATCGCCGGACAGGAATTCTACTACCTCTACGTCCAGCTCAAGGACTTCAAGAAGGGGCTGCGCGAGAATGAGATGATGCAGGAAGTGGTGGCCGATCTCGATCGTGCCACCCTCAAGGCGATCGCCCAGTACTGGTCCGAGAAACCTTGGCCGCGGACGGTCTTCGCGGTAAGCGAAGAGGAGGTGCGGCAGGCCGAGCAGGCCATCGTCTCGGCCGAGTGCACGGCCTGTCATCTGAGCGCCTTCGAGGGCAACAGCCGGGTGCCGCGGCTCGCGAACCAGCAGCCCGGCTATCTCGAG
>JALSRW010000486.1 GCA_026984595.1 Alphaproteobacteria bacterium | reverse complement strand
CAGGGTGCCGATGCGCACCAGCGGCAGGCCCTCGTTCACCTGGAGATGGA
The DNA here is from genome assembly GCA_026984595.1 of Alphaproteobacteria bacterium. Lineage (GTDB taxonomy): Bacteria > Pseudomonadota > Alphaproteobacteria > Geminicoccales > Geminicoccaceae > JALSRW01. The sequence continues at coordinate 8,757 of JALSRW010000486.1, read as the reverse complement.
GCTGGGGCTGGTAGGAGACGGCGATGTCCGCCCGTCCCGCCGCCACCAGCTTGGGCGGATCGTTGGGATCGGCCGGAGCGATCAGCTCCACGTCCAGCCCTTCGGCGGCGAAGAAGCCCTTCTCGCGGGCGATCACCAGCGGGCCGTGATCGGGATTGACGAACCAGTCGAGCATCACGCGCAGATTCTCGGCGGCACGGGCGGGACCGGCCAGGGCGAGCAGCGTGACGAGGATGGCGGAAACGAGGCGCATGGGGTCTCCTCCTTCTAGTTCTCGGCGAGGGTGTCCTGCTGCCAGGGCACGAGGCGCCGGGCGGCACGATCGACGGCGAAGTAGAGAGCGAGGGCCATCAGGGCGAGCACGAACAGGGCGGCGAACAGCAGATCGACCTGCATGCGGGCATTGGCGTGCAGCATCAGGAAGCCGAGTCCGGCGCTGGAGCCGACCCACTCGCCGACCACCGCCCCGATCGGCGCCACCGAGGCCGCCACCCGCAGCCCCGAACCGAGGGCGGGCAGGGCGGCGGGCAGGCGGATGCGCCAGAGAACGGCGGCCGGTTTCGCGTTCATCACCCGGGCGAGTTCCAGCCAGCCGGGCTCGGTGCGGCGCAGCCCGTCGAAGAAGGCGGCGGTCACCGGGAAGTAGATGATCAGCACCGCCATGGCGATCTTGGAGGCCATGCCGTAGCCCAGCCACAGCACCAGGAGGGGGGCGAGGGCGAAAACCGGCAGCGCCTGGCTCACCACCAGCACCGGCATGAGCCAGCGGCGGGCGGGGGCGAAGGCGGTCAGCAGGATGGCGCTGAACGCCCCGACCAGGGAGCCGATCAGGATGCCGGCCAGGATCTCGATGGCCGTGGTCCGGGCGTGCACCAGCAGGAGATCTCCCCGCGCCAGGAGAACGCGGGCCACCGCCACCGGTCCCGGCAGGATGTAGGGCGGGGCGGTGGTGGCCCAGACCAGGAACTGCCACAGCAGCAGCAGGCCGAGGCCGGTGATCAGGGGACGGTGGAAGCCCATGCTTCCTCCATCTGCGCATCCGAGGCCGCGAGCTCCTCGAGCAGCTCCGCCTCCAGGGCGAGAAGCGCCGGATCGCCGGGCTGCCGCGGCGGCGGGCCGGGCGGCGCGGGGATCTCGCGCAGGGTCACCGGCTGGCCGCCCATCACCAGGATGCGATGGCCGAGGCGGAGCGCCTCGCGCGGGCTGTGGGTGACCAGCAGCACGGTGTGCCGATCGAGCAGCTCGGCCGCCATTTCCTGCAGGCGGTGGCGGGAGATGGCATCCAGTGCCGAGAAGGGCTCGTCCATCAGCACCACCGGCCGCTCCTCCATGAAGGTGCGGGCCAGGGCCACCCGCTGGCGCATGCCGCCCGAGAGCTGGGCCGGCAGTGCCGTCAGCCGGCGGCCGAGACCGAGCCGGGCCAGCAGGCGGCGTGCCCGTGCTTCGAGCTCCTGGTAGCGCTGCCCCCCTTCGCCGCGCAGGCGGTGGCCGAGCAGGCTGTTGCCGAGCACGTCCAGCCAGGGCAGCAGCAGGTCCTGCTGGGCCATCAGGGTGACGCGGCCCTCTAGCGGACGCCCGTCATCGGCGGTCACCGTGCCGCCCGGCAGGAGGCCGGCGATCAGCCGCAAGAGCGTGGTCTTGCCGACCCCGGAGGGACCCAGCAGGCAGGTCCAGGCACCGGCCGGCAGCCGGCAGGAGAGATCGGTGAACAGGACCATCTCGCCGAATACCAGGCGGCGGACTGAAACGGCGATCCCGGGCGGACGCTCATGATCCATCCCGGGCCTCGAGGAAGCCGCGCACCGAGACCTTCGGCCAGCCATCGAGACCCTCCAGCATGGCCCTGTAGGAGCGGGCGATGCGGGCGGCGATGCCGCCTTCCTCGACGAAGCGCTGCAGCAGCGCACGCGCGCTGTCGCGGGCGCGGGCGATGATCTCCTCGGGAAACCGGCGCAGCTCGACGCCATGCTCGGTGACCAGCGCCTCGAGCGCGGCGGCGTTGCGCCTTTCGCTTTCGGCCAGGGCGTAGGCGTTCTCTGTGGCGCAGGCGGTGGCCACCACCTCCCGGAGCTCCTCGTCGAGCGCGCGCCAGGCCCGGAGATTGACGAGGCATTCGCTGCTGCCGTTGGGCTCGTGGATGCCCGGCCAGTAGTAGTAGGGCGCCACCTTGTAGAAGCCGAGGGCGAGATCGCTCGCCGGTCCGGCGAATTCCGTGGCGTCGATGGCGCCGCTCTGCAGGGCCGGCAGGATCTCGCCCGGCGGCAGCGAGACCTGGACCACCCCCAGAGGCCGGTACATCTCGCCGCCGAGCCCCGGCATGCGCCATTTGAGCCCCTCGAGATCGGAAGCCGAGCGCAGCTCGCGGCGGAACCAGCCGCCCATCGACATGCCGGTGTTGCCGGCCATGAAGGGTTTGACGCCGAAACCGGCATAGAGCTCGTCCCACAGTTCCTGGCCGCCGCCGAGCTCGAGCCAGGCGATATGTTCGAGCGGCCGCAGGCCGAAGGGGACGGCGGTGAAGAAGGCCGCGGTGCGGATCTTGCCGAGCCAGAAGATGGCCGCCGAATGGCCGAGCTCGGCCACCCCCCGGCCGACCGCGTCCATCACCTCGAAGGCCGGCACGATCTCGCCCGCACCGTAGAGCTCGACGGTGATGCGGCCGCCGCTGAGGCTGGTGATGCGGTCGGCGAGCCTCTGGGCGGAAACCCCCGGTCCCGGCAGGTTGCGCGGCCAGGAAGTGACCATCCGCCAGGCATGGCGCGGCTGGGCACGCAGCACCGCAGGCGCGGCCAGGCTGCCGCCGGCGATGCCGGCCAGGACGCCGCGACGCGATGCCGGGATCATGGATCCTTCTCCTCGGACCAGAAGGCGAAGAAATGGTGGACCGGGCCGTTCCCGCTTCCCACCCGCAGCCGGTCGGCGGCGGCGATCGCCCGGGTCAGATATTCCTTGGCCTCGGCCACCGCCTGCGGCAGCGGCCGCCCACGCGCCAGCAACGCGGCGACGGCCGAGGACAGGGTGCAGCCGGTGCCGTGGGTGTTGCGGGTGGCGATCCGCGGCGCCTCGAGCCAGCAATGCTCGCCCCCGTGCAGCAGCAGATCCGGACTGGTCTCCTCCCGGAGATGGCCGCCCTTGAGGAGGACGTTGCGGGCACCGAGGCCCTGCAGGCGGGCGGCGATGTTGCCCATGCGCCGGCGCTCGCGGATCGGCTCTTCGCCCAGCAACACCGCCGCTTCCGGCAGGTTGGGGGTGATCAGATCGGCGAGTGGCAGCAGCTCCTCCCTGAGGCTCGCCACCGCCTCCTCGCGCAGCAGCCGGTCGCCGCTCTTGGCGACCATCACCGGGTCGAGCACGATCCAGCGCGGCCGCCAGTGACGCAGCCGCGCAGCCACCCGGGCGATCACCTCGGGACGGTCGAGCATACCGATCTTGACGGCATCGACGGCGATGTCCGCGAATACGGCGTCGATCTGGGCGGCGACGAAATCGGCATCGACCGCGAAGATCCCGCGCACCGCCCGGGTGTTCTGGGCGGTGAGCGCAGTGATCACCGAGCAGCCGTAGACGCCGAGGGCGGAAAAGGTTTTGAGGTCGGCCTGGATGCCGGCCCCGCCGCCGGAATCCGATCCGGCGATGGTCAGCGCGATGGCGGTCATGGGCGTTTCCTCCGGGCCAGGGTCCGATCTACGATGGCACGAAGCTCGCGGGCCGCGGCCTCGACATCCTCGGCCAGGAACAGCGCCGAGATGACGGCGATGCCGTCGGCCCCGGCCTCGATCACGGAGGCGGCGTTGGCGCTGGTGATGCCGGCGATGGCGCAGACCGGAAAGCCCGGCAGGCGGGCGCGCAGATGGCGCAGGAGGCGGGCCAGACCATCGGCGCCCAGCGGCGGATCGCCCGGGTCCTTGCTGCTGGTCGCGAAGGCCGGGCCGACTCCGGCATAGTCGGCAGAGGCGGGGTCGATCGTATCGGCTTCGGCGGCATGGTGCACGGTGACCCCGATCCGCGCCTCGGGGCCGAGCAGGCGCCGGGCATCGGCCGGCTCCATGTCCTCCTTGCCGAGATGCACGCCGGCGGCAGCCGCGGCCAGTGCCACATCCACGCGATCATCGACAAGGAGCGGCACCCCGCTCGGGGCCAGGGCCTCGCGCAGAGCGCGGGCCAGAGCGATCACCGGGCGCGCCGCACAGCGTTTGTCGCGAAGTTGCACCAGGGTGGCACCGCCACGTACCGCGGCCAGGGCACAGGCCACGGGTTCGCGCCCGGCGGTGAGGGTGGGATCGAGCACTGCGTAGAGGCGGAGATCGAGCGCCGGTCTCATCGCGGTCCGGCCCGGCGCTCGAGATCGTCCCGGGAGAGAGCATAGAGGGCGTCGAGGAAACCGCTCTGGAAGCTGCCCGGCCCCCTGGCCTCGTCGGCGGCGATCTCGCCGGCGACGTCGAACACCAGGATCGCGGCCACCGCCGCCTCGAAGGGATCGTTGGCCACCGCCAGAAAGCCTCCGGTCAGCGCCGACAGGGAACAGCCCATGGCGGTGACCCGCTGCATCAGCGGGCTGCCCATGCCGATCCGGAAACAGCGCGTACCGTCGGTCACCCGATCGACCATGCCGGTGGCCATCACCACCGTACCGAAGGCGCGGGCCAGGGCTCCGGGTTCCTGGCCGGCCCCGGCCAGGCAGGCGATTTCGGCATGATTGGCGCGCAGTACCGCCGGACGCTGGCGCAACAGATCGAGGGCGAAGCGCCGGCGCGTGCCGGCCTGCTCCACCTTGACCGGATCGAGGAGCCAGGGGCGATCCTGGGCGATGGCCGCCGGCACGGCGCAGGCGATGGCCCTCTCCCGTTCGGCGTCGAGCATGCCGAGATTGACCACCAGGGCCCGGCTGGTGGCCACGAACTCGGTCACCACCTCGGGCCGCGAGGTCATGCTCGGCTCCGCTCCCACCGCCAGCAGCACGTTGGCCGACAGGGGCATGGCCACCGGGCTGGTGAGCACATGCACCGGGGGGCGCTCGCGACGCAGGCGCGCAAGCAGAGTGCCGGCGATCGCGGTCGCGCGTTCGACGGGGAAATCTTCAGACGCGGTATGCACTCGGCCCTCGACCGACTGCCGTCGAGGGATGTGCGATGGGCAGGCTTCTCGCCAGCATCTCAAATCCCTTCGCCGGTATGATCCGGATCAGGTTCGACGGGTTGCCGCGTTCCGGCTCTCAGCCCCCTGCGGGGCACCCCGTTGAGATCCACCTGCGAACCTAAGGTCGCCGCGGCGGCGTGACAAGAGGCGGATGGTTCCGGTTCCGGAGGTCGCCGGCTGCAAGCCGGCCTCAGACCATGCTCGGCAGCACCCGGTCCGGCGGGCGGTGCCCGTCGACGAAGGTCTTGATGTTGATGATCACCTTCTCGCCCATGTCGATGCGCCCCTCGATGGTGGCCGAACCCATATGGGGCAGCAGCACCACATTGGGCAGTTCGCGCAGCTTCGGATTGATCGCCGGCTCGTGCTCGAACACGTCGAGTCCGGCGCCGGCCAGCTCCTTGTTGCGCAGCATGCGGGTCAGCGCCACCTCGTCGACCACCTCTCCGCGCGAGGTGTTGACCAGGATCGCGTGGGGACGCAACAGCTTGAGGCGGCGCGCCGAGAGCAGATGATATGTCGCCGGGGTGTGCGGGCAGTTGACCGAGAGGATGTCGATCCGCGCCAGCATCTGGTCGAGGCTCTCCCAGTAGGTGGCCTCCAGCTCCTGTTCCAGATCCTCGTGCACGCGTCGGCGATTGTGGTAGTGGATGGCGAGACCGAAGCCGCGGGCGCGGCGGGCCACGGCGGTGCCGATGCGGCCCATGCCGAGAATGCCGAGGCGCTTGCCCCACAGCCGGTGGCCGAGCATGGAGGTGGGGCTCCAGCCGCTCCATTTGCCGGAGCGCACCAGACGCTCGCCCTCCACCAGCCGCCGCGAGACGGCGAGGATGAGGGCCATGGTCATGTCCGCGGTATCCTCGGTGAGCACACCGGGGGTGTTGGTGACGGTGATGCCGCGCTTGTAGGCGGCATCGACATCGATATTGTCGACGCCGGTACCGTAATTGGCGATCAACCTGAGGCGCGGACCGGCATGGGCCAGCAGCTTGGCGTCGATGCGGTCGGTCACGGTGGGCACCAGCACATCGGCGCTCTGCATCGCCTCGCGCAGTTGTTCGCGGGTCATGGGCTGATCGGTATCGTTGAGCCGGGTCTCGAACAGCTCCATCATCCGCGCTTCGATGATTTCGGGCAGCCTCCGCGTGACGATCACCAGCGGCCGGTTACGCCCCATCCTCCATACTCCTTCACGCGACACTTGTGGTTCGTGGCGAACGCCCTTAGCAAAAAGGCGGGTTGACCACAAATGCCCTTGCGCGGATCGGGCCGCTTCCCGCTCCACCAGACGAGAAACCTTCCATGCCCGACGGATCTGCCGTTTTCCCCCGCCCCATTCCGCGATCGGCGCGCCGAGGATTCGGGCGGGACGCCGTCGCCGGGTCGCTGCTGCTCTGGCTGCTCCTGTTTTTTGCCGCGGCCGGTGCCCAGGAGGCCCAGCGCATCGGCGAGAGCGGCCTGCCGCTGCCGCGCTTCGCCTCGCTGGCCTCCGACGAGGTCAATATGCGGACCGGGCCGGGTTCGCAGTATCCGGTGCGCTGGGTCTACCGGCGGCGCGGGCTGCCGGTGAAGATCGTCGCCGAGTCCGATCAGTGGCGGCAGGTGGTGGATCCCGAGGGCGAGACCGGCTGGATCCATTCGAGCCTGCTGTCGCGACGGCACAATGTCCTGATCACCGGCGGGCGGGTGGTGGAGATCCGTCGCAGTCCGAGCGGCGAAGCCCGCATCCTGCTGCGCGCCGAGCCCGGGGTGATCGCCGAACTGGTGAGTTGTCGGGAGGGCTGGTGCCTGATCGATCTCGAAGGCGATCGGGGCTGGGTGCGAAGGGACGATCTCTGGGGCGTCGCCCCCTGAAGCGAAGCTGCCGGTGCTCCGGGGGGCGCCGTCAGTCGTCTTCGCCGGTGGAGACGGGCTGCGGCTGGTCGGCGTGGCGGACCCGGATCACCACATCGACGCGGTCGATGACCTTGCCCGGCGGCGGGTCGGGCAGACGCGCAAAGGCGATCGCCTCGTCGGGGATGTCCACCACTTCGCCGGTGGTGCGATCGTAGAAGTGCCAATGCGAGGTGACGTTGGTGTCGAAATAGCTCTGGCCGCTGCCGACCACCACCTCGCTCAGCAGGCCCGCACGGGTGAACTGGTGCAGGGTGTTGTAGACGGTCGCCAGCGACACCGGAATGCCGCTGTCGCGCGCCTCGTGGAAGAGCTCCTCCGCGGTCACGTGCCGCGCGCCGTTGCCGAGCAGGAGATGGGCGAGCGCCAGCCGCTGGCGCGTGGGCCGCAGGCCACGCGCCTTGAGCTGTCTTGCGAGGCTGATCTCGGACCCGCGCATGCTACCCCCAGATTGCCCAGATTGCCGTGCACCCCACCCCCGGGGAGATCACCCGGGGCGGGCGCTCCTTCGAGCTAGAATGGTTCTCGTTCGCGTGTCCGTCAACCGCGACCTGTTCACGCACCTGCAAGAATCCGCTGCACCAGTTCCCGTACCGTGGGCACGAAGCCGTTGGCGTAGAATGGATCCTGGCGGAAGCGGAAGACGTTGTGGCCGGCGAACATGAGCTGGTTGTCGAGCGGATCCCCGCGCCCGTGGGCGACGTCCTGCAGCGTCTTTTGAATGCAGAAGGAACGGGGATCGGGAAGCCGCCCGGTCGTGTAGTTCTCTTCCTGTTTCCAACTCGAGAACTTGCACTGGCTGAGACAACCCATGCAGTCGGCCTGGTCGCGCCGGATCCGGCGGGCGCGTTCGGGAGTGACGAAGATCATGGTCTCGTCGGGAGTGCGCATCGGCTGGCTGTAGCCCGCCTCCACCCATTCCTGCACCCGGCGGTGGTCTTCGGGCCGCATGTAGACGCCGCGCTTGGCGCGGCCGAGGGGGAAGAATTCGGTGAAGCCCTCTTCCGGACAGGGCTCCGCGCGCACCGGCACCTGGCGTTCGGAGCGCTCCACCAGCTCGCGCAGGAAGTCGTTGTAGACCGCCGAAGAATAGAAGCCGGTGGGGCTGAAACGGTGCAGCAGCACATCGCCTGGTTCCAGCTCCAAGAGCCGCTTCTTCCAGGCCTCCGGGATCGGGCTTTCCTTGGTCAGCAGCGGCCGGGTGCCGAACTGGAAGGCGATCGGACCGAGATCGCGGTTGCCGATCCAGTCCTTCCATTCGCTCAGGTTCCAGACCCCGCCGGCCATGACGATGGGCACATGGTCGAGGCCGATGCTGCGCAGGAACTTGCGGATCTCGAGCACCCGCGGGAAGGGCGATTCGGGCTTGCGGGGATCCTCGCTGTTGGACAGGCCGTTGTGGCCGCCGGCGAGCCAGGGATCCTCGTAGACCACCGCCCCGAGCCAGTCGGAGAAACGGTGATAGGCGCGCTTCCAGAGCGCCCGGAAGGCCCGCGCCGAGGAGACGATGGGATAGTAGTAGACCTCGTAGCGGGCGCAGATTTCGGACAGCCGGTAGGGCATGCCGGCGCCGCAGGTGACCCCGTGCACCAGCCCCTTGGCACCTTCCAGCACGCCTTTGAGGATGCGCTCGCAGGCGGCCATCTCCCACAGCACGTTGAGATGGATGCGTCCTTCGCCCCGCCGCAGGTCATGGGCGATGCGGGCCTGGCTGATGGCGCCCCGGAT
>JALSRW010000485.1 GCA_026984595.1 Alphaproteobacteria bacterium | reverse complement strand
CCGCCGACCGCCAGGACCTCCTCGGCGATCAGTCCCGGTGGCGCATCGTGACTGTGCTGGAGCACGAGCAGGTGCAGCGCGCCCTCTCCGAGCGGGGGGAACGGAAGCGAAGCGGTTGACCCGACGATCGGCGCCAGCATATGGAGCGTCGGGAGTGTGACAAGGGGGCGGATGCATGGAGCGGGCCGCGGCCATCGCCGAGGAGCAGGAGCGCATCATCGAGGAGTTCGCGCTTTTCGAGGATCCGCGCGAGAAGCTCGAATATCTCATCGAACTGGGCAAGGCTCTGCCGCCCCTCGAGGAACGCCACAGGACCGAAGGCAACAAGGTCCGGGGCTGCCAGAGCCAGGTCTGGCTGGTGGCCGAGTACGACGAGGCCGGCCGGCGGCTGCGGCTTCGTGCCGACAGCGATGCGATCATCGTCCGCGGGCTGATCGCGCTCCTGCTGCGCCTCTATTCCGATCGCCCCCCGGCCGAAATCCTGGCCACGCCGCCCGAGCTGTTCGAGCGGGTGGGGCTGGGACGGCTGCTCACCCCCGGGCGCCAGAACGGGCTCTATGCGATGATCCGGCGGATCCAGCAACTGGCTTCGGTCTACGCCCGGCTCGACGAGGGGCGGATCGCCGCTTCCTGAGAGATCCGCTCACGCCGGCAGCGGGATGCCGGTCAGCGCCGCGATCTCGACGGCGATACCGGGGGTGGCGGCGGCGGCGCTCGCGCTCTCCAGAAGATCGCCCGGAAAATCGGTGGCCCTTCCCCCCGCCTCGCGCACCAGCAGAAGCCCGGAAAGCACATCCCAGCTATGGGTGCGCAGGGTGAAGGTGGCATCCAGCCGGCCATCGGCGAGGTGGGCCAGGCTCAGTGCCGCCGAGCCCATCCGCCGGTGATCGAAACCGGCCTCGAGAAGGCGCGCCAGAACCGCCGTGTACTCGGCTACCGGCGTCCGGAAGCTGAAGCTGAGGCCGACACAGGCCTCTTCGGGCCGCTGCGCCTGCGAGACCCGAATGCGCCTGCCGTTTCGATGCGCGCCCCTGCCGGTCATGGCCGTGAACAGCTCCTCGTGGAGGGGGTCGTAGGTGAGACCGATCCGGGGGCGACCTTCGAGGACGAAGGCCAGGGTCATGCTCCAGTAGGGAATGCCACGCAGGAAATTGGCGGTACCGTCGATCGGATCGGTGATCCAGACCCGGGGGCCGGAGCGACCGCCCTGCTCCTCGCCGATCACTTCGTCCTGCGGAAAGCGGGCGGCGAGACGCGCCCGAATCAGGCTCTCCACCTCGCGATCGGCCCGGCTCACCAGATCCTGGCGGCCCTTGCGTTCGATGGTGAGATGGTCGCGCCGTCGGTAGAAGTCGAGGGCGGTGCGACCGGCCTCGCGCAGGATCTCGCAACCGGCCGCGAGCCGGTCCTCGATTTCGTTTTCGGTCATGATCCGTTTTCGACCTCTCCCAGCAGACGATGGCGCAGCAGCGAGCAGCGCTCCGTATCGGCGGTGCGAATCGCCCGTTCCAGTGCCGAGGGCTCGGCCAGCACCACCAGCAGCCGCCGCGCCCGGCTGATCGCCGTATAGAGCAGCCGCCGGCGCAGCATGCGCCCGTGCTCGCGGGCCAGCACCAGCACCACCGCCGGGTATTCGCTGCCCTGCGCCTTGTGTACCGTGATCGCATAGGCCGGCACCAGCCTGTCGAGATCGGCGCCGGTATAGTGCACCCGATGCCCCTCCATATCGACCACCAGACTGCGGCTGCTGCGCTCGAGCTCGACGATCGTGCCGATATCGCCGTTGTAGACCTCGCGCTGATAGTCGTTTTCGGTCTGCATCACCTTGTCGCCGAGGGCGAAGCGGAGACCGCGATGCTCGATCATTGCCGCAGG
>JALSRW010000484.1 GCA_026984595.1 Alphaproteobacteria bacterium | reverse complement strand
CCAGGATCAGCAGGTCGATGCGCTCCAGGAGGTTCTCCAGCACGGCCAGCTTGGTGGACACCTTGGCACCGCCGATCAACGCGGCGGCCGGCCGTCTGGCACCACCCAGGGCCTTTTCGAGGGCGGTGATCTCGGCTTCCAGCAGGCGCCCGGCATAGGCCGGAAGCCGCGCCGGCAGCCCGGTCACCGAGGCATGCGCCCGATGCGAGCAGGAGAAGGCGTCGTTGACATAGACCTCGCCCAGAGCGGCCAGGGCATCGGCGAAGGCCGGATCGTTCTTCTCCTCGCCGGGATGGAAACGCAGATTCTCCAAGAGCGCGATCCGGCCGTCGCCCAGGGCCGAAACCACCCGCTCCGCCGGCTCGCCGATGCAGTCCTCAGCGAAGGCCACATCCGTGCCGAGCACGCGGGCCAGCACCGGGGCGATGGGGGCCAGCGACATGGAGGGCTCGCGCCGTCCCTTGGGGCGGCCGAAATGGGAGATGGCGATCACCCGCCCGCCCTTGTCCAGAAGCTCGCGCAGGGTGGTGGCCGCCCGCTCGATGCGGGTGGCATCGGTCACCTCGCCATCCTGCATGGGAACGTTGAAATCGACCCGGACCAGCACCCGCATGCCGCGGGGATCGAGATCGTCGAGGGTGCGAAAACGCGGCATGGCTCAGCCCTCCCCGCGGCCGGCGAGGAGCAGGCGCGCCCGCGCCGCCACCGCCTCGGCGGTGATGCCGAAATGGACATAGAGGTCCTTGTAGGGGGCGCTCGCACCGAAGGAACGCATGCCGATCACATCCTCCTCGCTGGCAACGAAGCGGGTCCAGCCGAAGGGCACCGCGGCCTCGACGGCGATCCGCGGGGCGCTGCCCAGCACCCGGCTCTTCCAGGCCGGATCCTGGCGGGCGAAGAGTTCGAAGCAGGGCAGCGAAACGACCGCGGCGTGGATGTTTTCCGCTGCCAGTCGCTCGCGGGCCTCGAGGGCGATCTGGACCTCCGAACCGGTGGCCAGAATGGTCACATCGCGCGACCCTTCCGCCTCGGCCAGCACATAGCCGCCGAAGGCGCAGAGGTTTTCCTCCTCATGTTCGAGCCGCACCGCCGGCACCCCCTGGCGGGTCAGCGCCAGCACCGAGGGGCCGTCGGCCCGCTCCAGCGCCACCTCCCAGCATTCCGCGGTCTCCACCGCATCCGCCGGACGGAACACCCAGAGATTGGGCATCGCCCGCAGCGCCGCCAGATGCTCGACCGGCTGGTGGGTCGGGCCGTCCTCGCCGAGGCCGATCGAATCATGGGTACCCACCAGGATCACCCGCTGATGCATGAGGGCCGCCATGCGGATGGAGGGCCGGCAGTAATCGGTGAACACCAGGAAGGTGCCGCCGTAGGGAAGGACACCCCTGTGCAGGGCCATGCCGTTCATGACCGCCATCATGGCATGCTCGCGTACCCCGTAATGGAGGTAGCGGCCGCCATGGGCGCCGGGGCGGATGGGCTCGGTGGCCCGGGTCCGGGTGTTGTTGGAGCCGGTCAGATCGGCCGAGCCGCCGATCATCTCGGGGACCACCGGGGTGATCACCTCCAGCACCTCCTGGCTGGCCTTGCGGGTCGCCCAGCCCGGTTTCTCCTCCGCCAGGCGCCGCTTGTGGGCGGCCACCGCCTCGCGCAGCGCGGCGGGCAGCCGGCCCTCGAGACGGCGCTCGAATTCGGCCCGCTGTTCCGCTCCCCGGGCCTCGAAACGCCGGCGCCAGTCGAGGAACGCCTCGCGGCAGCGGCTGCCGGCGGCGCGCCAGACGGCGCGGATCGGCTCGGGAACTTCGAAGGGCGGCCAGGGCCATCCGAGATTCTCGCGGGCGGCCTTCACCTCCTCGGCGCCGAGCGGGGCGC
>JALSRW010000483.1 GCA_026984595.1 Alphaproteobacteria bacterium | reverse complement strand
CCGCCGCTCCTCCAACTATACCGGCGACTGGCTGCCCCTGGTCTGGCCCTCGGCACTGCGCGAGCCGGCGCACCGGGCCTTTCCCAAGGCGATCGAGGATTTCGATATCGAGCGGATCGTCCGGGCCTACGCCGCCGCCGCCGCACGCTGCCGCGAGGGCGGTCTCGACGGTGTCGAGATCGAGGCCTACGGCCATCTTCTCGATGCCTTCTGGTCGCCCGCCTGGAACCGGCGCAACGACGCCTATGGCGGCTCCCTCGAAAACCGCATGCGGTTTTCCCTGCAGGTGATCGAGGCGGTGCGCGAGGCGGTCGGCGAGGATTTCCTGCTCGGCATCCGCATGGTGGTCGACGAACAGTTCGAAGGCGGCCTCACCCGGGAAGAGGGGCTGGAAATCGCCCGCCGCCTGTTCGCCACTGGCATGCTCGATTTCCTCAACGTCATTCGCGGCCATATCGAGACCGATGCGGGACTGGCCAAGGTGATCCCCAACATGGGCACGCCCACCGCTCCGCATCTGGCCTTTGCCGGCGAGGTGCGGCGCGCGCTCGGCAATGTCCCGGTGTTCCACGCCGCCCGCATCAACGATGTGGCGACGGCCCGCTATGCCATCCGCGAGGGGCTCCTCGACATGGTGGGCATGACGCGGGCGCATCTGGCCGACCCCCACATCACCGCCAAGATCCTGCGCGGCGAGGAGGACCGGATCCGCCCCTGCGTCGGTGCCGGCTACTGCATCGATCGCATCTACGAGGGCGGCGAGGCACTCTGCATTCACAACCCCGCCACCGGCCGGGAGGAGCGGCTGCCGCACGAGATCGCCCCCGGTGCCGGCCCGCGACGGCGGGTGGTGGTGGTGGGAGCCGGTCCCGCGGGCCTCGAGGCGGCCCGCGTGTCGGCGGCCCGCGGCCACGAGGTCGTCCTGCTGGAAGCCGCCGACGAGCCGGGCGGGCAGGTCCGTCTTTCGACGGCTCTCGACCGCCGCATCGAGCTAATGGGGGTCATCGACTGGCGGGTCGCCGAGTGCGAACGGCTCGGGGTCCGCTTTCGCTACAATCTTCTGGCCGAGGCCGGGGACGTGCTCGATCTCGAGCCGGACATCGTGATCGTCGCCACCGGCGGGCTGCCCCATGGCGGGACGCTGCGCGAGGGCGACGAGCTGGTGACCACGAGCTGGGACATCCTGAGCGGTGCCGCGCAGCCGCGCGAGCATGTGCTGCTGTTCGACGACAATGGGGCGCATCCCGGCCTGGTCACCGCGGAAGTGCTGGCGCGGGCGGGCGCAAGGCTCGAATATGTCACCCCCGAGCGGGTGCTGGCGCCGCTGGTGGGCGGTACCAACTATCCCGCCTATGTACGCTGCTTCACGGAACACGAGGTGCAGATCACCCTCTTCGAGCGGCTGGTCGCCGTGCGCCGCCAGGGCAACCGCCTCGAAGTCGAACTCTTCAACGAATTCGCCCAGCGCCACTCCACCCGGCTGGTGGATCAGGTGGTGGTGGAGTGCGGAACACTGCCCAACGACACCCTGTACGAAGCCCTCAAGCCGGGCTCCAGCAACCGCGGCGAAATCGATATCCCGGCCCTGCTGGCGGGCCGCCCGCAGACCCTGTGCCGCAACCCGGAGGGGCGCTACCGCCTCTATCGGATCGGCGATGCGGTGGCTTCACGAAACATCCATGCCGCGGTCCTCGACGGGCTCCGGCTGTGCATGGCGTTCTGACATGACGGCACCCGGATCTCTGGTCGATCACGCCTTCGGAAAAGGTGCATGAGCCATCAACGACTCCGCAAGTTCAATACCCGCGATACCTACCCCGAGCAGCGGCTGGACAACGATCTCTGCCAGGTCGTGAAAGCCCGCGGCACCTTGGTCTTTCTG
>JALSRW010000482.1 GCA_026984595.1 Alphaproteobacteria bacterium | reverse complement strand
CATCGAAAGGCGGGCGGATCGCGCCACCCGCATCCGCCGCAACGCGGCCCGGCTGGGCACCCCCGAACTGCGCCTGATCGAGGGCGAGGCGCCGGCGGCCCTGCCGGCGGAGGAGCGACCGGACGCCGTTTTCCTGGGCGGCGGGCTGACGACGCCGGATCTCCTGCGCGTCTGTTACGAACGTCTGGGGCCGGGCGGCCGGTTGGTCGCCCATGCGGTGACCATGGGCGGTGAGCAGGTCCTGTACCGGTTCCACCAGGAGGTCGGAGGCAGCCTCCAGCGACTCGCCCTGAGCCGGGCCGAGAGCCGCGGCGATCATCTCCTCTGGCGCCCGCTGGCGCCGGTGACGCAGTACGCGATCACCAAACGATGACCGGCGAACTGGTCGGGATCGGAGTCGGCCCCGGCGATCCCGAGCTCTTGACGCTGAAGGCGCTACGCCTCCTGCGCGAAATGGAGGTGATCGTCACCATCGCCAGCGATGCGGGCGAGCCGGTGGCCGAGCGGATCATCGCCCCCCACCTGCCGGCGAGCAGGCGACGGCTCACCTTCCGGGCACCCATGCACGGCGACGCCTCGACCCGCGCCCGTTTCTACGACGAAGCGGCCGAGACCATTGCCGGGGAACTCGGGCGCGAGCGGCGGGTCGGCGTTCCCTGTCTCGGCGACCCTCTTTTCTACGGTTCCTTCGCCCGGCTCATGGAGCGGCTGGCGCCGCGATTTCCCTGTTCGGTGGTGCCCGGGGTGACCGCCGTCCAGGCCGCCTCGGCTGCGCTTCGCCTGCCTCTTGCGGCAGGGCGCGACAGCGTGATCGTGCTGCCGGCCATGCTGCCCGAGGCCCTGCTCGCGGAACGGCTCGCCCATGCGGAGACCGCCGTGATCCTCAAGCTCGGCCGCCATCTGCCGCGGCTTCGCCGCTTGCTGGCCGGCTTCGGGCGGGATTTCGAGGGTTGGATCGCCAGCGCCCTGGGTACGGCCGAGGAAAGGCTCGCCCCGCTCCAAGGCTGGGAGGACCGGGAGGCGCCCTACATGTCGCTCCTGATCCTCCGCCGCCGATCGACGACGGCGCCATGACCGCCCCCGCCGTCGTTCTCCTGGCGGCCAGACAGCGCCCTCTGGCCCGGCGCGTCGCCGCCGCGCTTCCCGGCTGTCGCGTGCATGCTCCGCGGGCGATCGCCCTCGAGGGCGAGACGCCGTACGGAGAGCTGGCGCCACATCTCGGCAATCTGTTCCGCGAGGGGACCCCGATCCTCGCCTTGTGCGCCACCGCCATTCCCATCCGTATCCTGGCGCCGCTCCTGGAGGAGAAGGAGCGCGAACCGCCGGTCCTCGTGCTCGATCCCGCGGGCCGATTCCTGGTGCCGCTCCTGGGCGGCCATCGCGGTGCCAACCGGCTGGCGAGCGCGCTGGCGGCGGCGATCGGTGCACAGGCGGTGACGACCACGGCCAGCGATCCGGTGCTGGGTCTCGCCCTCGACGAGCCGCCGCCGGGCTGGAGACTTCGAGGCCACGAGCATCTGAAGGCCTTCACCGCCCGTCTGCTGGATGGCGGATCGGTCCGTCTGCTCGACGAATGCGGTTGCGGCGACTGGCTGGCAGCGGGTTCCCTGCCGCTCGCGGAAGAAGCCGGGAACGACATCCTCGTGACCTGGCGGGACACGAGCGCGAATGCGCGGCGTCTCGTCTACCGGCCGCCCGTGCTCGCCGTCGGGGTGGGGACCGAGCGCAACGTGCCGGCGGACTCGCTGATCCCGCTCGTCGACCGGACCCTGGCCGAAGCCGGGGCGAGCGCCGATGCGGTGGCCTGCATCGCCTCCCTCGACCTCAAGGCAGCCGAGCCGGCGGTCCACGCGCTTGCGGCACATCTCGATGTGCCCGCCCGTTT
>JALSRW010000481.1 GCA_026984595.1 Alphaproteobacteria bacterium | reverse complement strand
GAAGCTGGACCGCTGGCCGCATCACCGAACTCTACACCCGGTTCTTCCGCTTCCCGCTGCTCCGCTACCGGCTCGAGCCCTGGGTCTATGCGGTGGCCACCGCGCTCGGTCTGCTCGCCGCCGTGCTCGGGGCCTGGCGCGCGGTACGGGCCGCCGGCCGCCTGCCACCGGCCCAGGCGATGCGGCCGCCTCCCCCGCCGGCCTACCGGCGCAGGGGCGTTCTCGGGCTGGCCGGGCGCGGGATCCTCGATCAGCCGACCCTCATGCTGCTGCGCCATCTGCTGCGCTGGCCGCTGCGGAGCGGCCTCGCCGTCCTCGGCATTGCCGCGGCGCTGGCGCTGCTGCTGGCGGCCATGCAATGGCGGGACGCCACCGCCTATCTGGTGCAGAAGGAGTTCTTCGAAGCCCGTCGCATGGATTTCACGGTCCATTTCTTCGACCCGCTGGCGCCAGCGGTCGTCCCGCAGATGGCGCATCTGCCGGGAGTCCTGCGGGTCGAACCGCGGCGCAGCCTCGCCGTGCGTTTTCGCAACGGCAACAGGGGCAAACGCGGCACGATCACCGGCCTGGCGCCGCAGGGCAGGCTGCGACGGGTGATCGATGTCGAGAAGGGCCCCGTCCTCCCCGACGATCAGGGGGTTCTCCTGTCGCGGACGCTGGCCGCCATCCTCGGGGTGGGACGCGGCGGCCGGATCATCGTCGAAACCCTCGAGGACCGCCGGCGTTCCGTGGAACTGCCGGTGAGCGGCCTGTTTTCCACATATCTGGGTACCCCTGCCTATGCCTCCATCGCCCTCGTCGATCGCCTTTCCGGCATCGGGGATCGGGTGGGCGGCGTCGATCTGACGATCGATCCGGCCCGCCGCGATGCCTTCTTCCGGGCGCTGCGGGAAAGCCCCGAAGTGGCCGTCGTGGCGTCGCGGGAGGCCCGTATCCGCGCCTTCGAGACGACCATGGCCGAGACCATCGATATCATCGTCGCCTTCTACGTGGCCTTCGCCCTGCTGCTGACCTTCGGCACCGTCTTCAACACCGGGCGCATCGCCCTTTCCGAGCGTGGCCGCGAGCTCGCCAGCCTGCGTCTGCTGGGCTACTCGGCGCTCGAGGCCAGTTACCTGCTGGTCGGCGAACTGGTGCTGATGGCCCTCCTGGCGCTGCCGCTGGGGCTGGCACTGGGCTGGCTGCTGGCGGTGTGGATCATCGCCACCGTGGACAACGAGCTGTTCCGCATGCCGCTGGTCGTCTTCCCGACTACCATGGCCCGGGCTCTGCTGGCGGTGATGGCGGCGGCGCTGGTGACGGCGTTGGCGCTTGCCCGCCGGGTGTTCCGACTGGATCTGGTGGCCGTTCTCGAGAGCCGGGAGTAGAGCCCTTGTCGCCGCGAAGGAGGCGCGTGCTGTTCTGGTTGCCGCTCCTGCTGGTGCTGGCCGGCGGCATCGCCTTTCTGCTGCGGCCCCGGCCGGTGCCGGTGGAAACCGCCACGGTGCGCCGGGCGCCGTTGCTGGTGGCGGTCGAGGAAGAGGGCCGGACGCGGGCGAAGGAGGTCTATCGCGTCCTCGCCCCGGTCGCCGGTCGCCTGCGTCGGATCTCCCTCGATCCGGGCGATCCGGTACGGGCGGGCGAAACTGTGCTGGCCCGCATCGAGCCCACCCATCCCGCGTTCCTGGACATCCGCACCCGGCGCGAGCTCGAGGCCGGAGTGAAGAGGGCCGAAGCCGCCGTGCGCATGGCCGAGGCCGAGCGGGACAAGATCCGGGCGGAACTCGACTATGCCCGGGCGGAGCTGGAACGGTCGCGGCGCCTGGTGACCAGGAACTACCTCGCCGCTTCCGTGCTGGACCGGGCGGAAATGGACTACCGCACGCGTCTCGCCGAACTCCGGGCGGC
>JALSRW010000480.1 GCA_026984595.1 Alphaproteobacteria bacterium | reverse complement strand
CCCTCGCCGCCTTCAGCGCCCGCAGTCGCCGCCGGAGCCTCGGCCAGGCGACGCTCGAGCTCCGCCACCCTTTGGTTGAGCCGCTCGATGGCCCGCGCCACGGGATCCACCGAATCCCCGGGGGCCGTGCCATAAGCCGGAAAGGCGGCGGGCCGCGCCTCCTCCACCGGACGCGGGCCGACCGGCCGCGCCGGCACGCCGACCACCGTGGCGCCGGGCGGAACCTCCTTGAGGACCACCGCATTGGAACCGACGCGGGCGCCGCGCCCGACGCGGAACGGCCCGAGCACGGCCGCCCCCGCACCGATCACCACCTCGTCCTCGATGGTCGGATGGCGCTTGCCGGTGTTGGTACTGACGCCGCCCAAGGTGACCCCCTGATAGAGGGTCACATCGTCGCCGATCTCGGTGGTCTCGCCGATCACCACGCCCATCCCGTGGTCGATGAAGAAGCGGCGGCCGATCCTCGCTCCCGGATGGATCTCGATGCCGGTCACGAAGCGGCTGAACTGGGAGACGATACGCGCCAGCAATCGCCAGCCGCGGCACCAGAGTGCATGGGCGAGGCGATGCATCAACAGGGCGTGAAGCCCCGGATAGCAAAGGAGTACTTCGATCCGGGAGCGCGCCGCGGGATCCCGGTCGAATACCGCCTGGACGTCTTCTCGCAGCCTCTTGAACATGTCAGCCGCCGTGCCAAATCTCGAAGCGCCGGCCGGTCGGCGGCATCGCCGCCACCGATGTCGTGCAGCCGACGCCAGCGAGTGCGTTGCGTTTGCTGTCCCGACCCAAGTATAGAGGCGCGGTCGGGTGAATCAATCTTGCGGGCACGCCCCCTCTCCCGCCGCCCGGAGAGGAAGGACGGGCTTGCTCGCGCATATGCGCAAGGGGCGAACGCGAACATGCCTGAGGTGATCTTCAACGGCTCCGACGGACGTCTGGAGGGACGCTACGTCCACGGCGAGGGACAGAACCCGCCGCTCGCCCTCATTCTGCACCCGCATCCGCTGCATGGCGGCACCATGAACAACCGGGTGGTCTACACCCTGTTCCACATCTTCCGGCGTCGCGGTTTCTCCACCTTGCGGTTCAACTTCCGCGGCGTGGGGCGCTCGCAGGGCGTGTTCGACCACGGCCAGGGCGAGCTGCGCGACGCGGCGGTGGCCCTCGACTGGATGCAGCAGGTCAATCCCGGCAACAACGGCGCCTGGGTCGCGGGTTTCGGTTTCGGCGCCTGGATCGCCATGCAGCTCCTGATGCGGCGGCCCGAGGTGCAGGGCTTCATCTGCTGTTCCCTGCCCGCCAATCTCTACGATTTCAGCTTTCTCGCCCCCTGCCCCTCCTCGGGACTGATCGTTCATGGCGAGGGCGATCTGGTGACCCCCACCGAAGCGGTGATCAAGCTGGTCAACAAGCTCTCGCAGCAGCGCGGCATCATCATCGACTTCCATGCCATCGAGGGTACCGACCATTTCTTCCGGGGCGCCTTCGAGGAGCTCGAGGAAGTGTGCGAGGCCTATCTCGACAAGCGCCTCGAGGCGACGGTCGAACCCGCCGCCCTCGGCCGGTGAGAGCGGCGGATGAGCGGCTTCCGTTCGGATTTCCTGAGAATCCTCGCCGACCGCGGCTTCATCCACCAGTGCACCGATCCCGAGGCCCTCGACGTCGCCGCGCGCGATGGCCGTATCGTGGGCTACGTCGGCTTCGACTGCACCGCCGACAGCCTGCATGTCGGCAACCTTCTGAGCATCATGATGCTGCGCTGGCTGCAGCGGACCGGTCACCGGCCGATCGCCCTCGTCGGTGGTGGCACCACCAAGGTCGGTGATCCCTCGGGCAAGGACGAGAGCCGCCGGCTCCTCTCCGACGAGGAGATCGCCCGCAACAAGGCCGGGATCCTCCATTCACTGGAAAAGTTCCTCGATTTCGGCAGCGGCCAGGCGCTGTTGGTGGACAATGCCGACTGGCTCGACCGCCTGCTCTACATCCCCTTCCTGCGCGATGTGGGGCGCCATTTCACCATCAACCGCATGCTGACCTTCGAATCGGTGCGCCAGCGGCTGGAGCGCGAGCAGCCGCTCACCTTTCTCGAATTCAACTACATGGTGATGCAGGCCTACGATTTTCTCGAGCTCAGCCGCCGCCGGGACTGCCGCCTGCAGATGGGGGGCTCCGATCAGTGGGGCAACATCGTCTGCGGTATCGAGCTCGCGCGCCGCACCGACGGCAGCCAGCTCTTCGGGCTCACCTGCCCGCTGCTGACCACCGCCTCCGGCGCCAAGATGGGCAAGACCGCCCGGGGCGCCGTCTGGCTCAACGAGAACCGGCTGCCGCCCTTCGAATACTGGCAGTTCTGGCGCAACACCGAGGATGCCGATGTCGGGCGCTTCCTGCGCCTGTTCACCGAGCTGCCGCTCGAAGAGATCGAGCGGCTGGAGCGGCTGCGGGGTGCGGAGATCAACGAGGCCAAGAAGATCCTCGCTTTCGAGGCGACCCGCCTCGCCCACGGCGAGGAAGCGGCGCGCAAGGCCGCGGCTGCCGCGCGGCGGCTGTTCGAGGGCGGCGAAGGTTCGGTGGAGGCATTGCCCGAGGTGACCGTACCCGGCAGCCGCCTCGCCGAAGGCATGCCCGTGGTCGAGCTCCTCACCCTGGCCGGGCTGGCCAGATCCCGCGGCGAGGCGCGCCGTCTCATCCGTGGTGGGGGTGCCCGCCTCGACGACCGGCGGATCACCGACGAACATCTCGTGGTACGGATGGCCGATCTCGGCGACGGGACCCTCAAGCTTTCCGCGGGCCGCAAGCGGCACGTGCTGGTCCGGGCCGCCTGATCCTCGCCGGGGCGCTTCCGCCGCAGCCGCCGCGATCGTCCATGCCGGCCGAGCAGAGGAGCCGATGCCCCAGGATTTCCTCGTCCTCGCCCCGCCCCTCGTGGCCGATCCGGCGATGCTCGCCCGCAACCGTGAGCGCTTCGAGCGACGTCTCGAAAACCGCCGCGGGCGGTCGCAACTCGAAGACTGGCTGACAGCGCCCGGTCATCGGCAACTGATCGACGGCATCCTCGGCTCCAGCCCGTTTCTCACCGAATGCCTGCTGGCCGAGATGGACCGTCTGGTCGCTTTCGTCGCTGCCGGTCCCGACGGCGCGTTCGCCGCCCTGCTCGAGGAGGCGGCGGCGCTGGCGATCGCCCATCGCGGCCCGCTGATGACCCATCTGCGGCGAATGCGGCGGGGGGCCGCGCTGCTGGTGGCGCTGGCCGATCTGGCCGGCCTCTGGGATCTCGATGCGGTCACCGCCGCCCTCTCGCGTTTCGCCGATCTGGCCATCGGCCGGGCGGTCGATCACCTGCTGCTGGAAGGCATGCAGCGCGGCGAGATCGATTTGCCGGACCCGACCCGTCCGGGCGCGGGAAGCGGCCTCGTGGTGCTGGCGATGGGCAAGCTCGGCGCCTTCGAGCTCAACTACTCCTCGGATATCGACCTGATCGTCCTGTTCGATGGCGCGCGGCTCGCCTATCGCGGCAGCGAGGCGCCCATGGCCTTCGCCGTCCGCCTGGCCCGCACCCTCGTCTACATGCTCGAACAGAAGACCCGGGACGGCTACGTGTTCCGTACCGATCTGCGGCTGCGTCCACATCTGCCCGGGCATCCCCTGGCGATCTCCTGCGAGGATGCCGAGCTCTACTACGAGCGCCATGGCCAGAACTGGGAGCGGGCGGCCTTCATCAAGGCGCGTCCGGTGGCTGGCGACATCGAGGCCGGAGACACCTTTCTGGAACGGCTGCGGCCCTATGTCTGGCGCAAATATCTCGACTATGCGGCGATCCGCGACATCCATTCCATCAAGCGTCAGATCCACGCCCACCGCGGTTTCAGCCATATCCGTGTGCTCGGTCACGATCTCAAGGTGGGCCGAGGCGGCATCCGCGAGATCGAGTTCTTCGTCCAGACCCAGCAGCTCATCCTGGGGGGACGCTATCCCGAGCTGCGCGGCCGGCGCACCCGCGAGGTGCTCGCGGCACTGGCCGCGGGACGCTGGATCGAAAGCGATGCCGCGCGCGAACTGGACGCCGCCTATGTGGTGCTGCGCGGGCTCGAGCACCGGCTGCAGATGCGCAACGACCGCCAGACCCAGCTCCTGCCGGCGGGCGAGAGCGAATTCGCCCGCTTCGCGGCTTTCGCCGGGCATGCCGATGCCGCCGCCTTCGAGGAAGCGGTCCGCGCGGTGCTGCTGACGGTCGAACGCCATTATGCGGCGCTCTTCGAGAAGGAGCCCGATCTCGGGGCCGGGGCGAGACTGGTCTTCACCGGCACGGAGGACGATCCGGAAACCCTCGAGACCCTGCGCGGCATGGGCTTTCGCGATCCGGCCGCGGTCTCCGCCCGCATCCGGAGCTGGCATCACGGTCATATCCGGGCCACCCGCAGCGCCCGGGCGCGGGAGCTGCTGACGGAACTCACCCCCAGCATTCTCGAAGCGTTGCGCCGCCAGCCGGACATCGACGAGGCCTTCCGTCTGTTCGACGAGTTCGTCTCCAACCTGCCGGCCGGGGTGCAGATCTTCTCCCTGCTGCGGGCCAATCCGCCGCTGCTCACCCTGCTCTCGGATCTGATGGGGGCCGCACCGCGTCTCGCGGGATATCTGAGCCGCCACGTCGATCTGTTCGAATCGATGCTGGCGCCGGATTTCTTCGAACCGCTGCCGCAGGCCGCCGAGCTCGAACGCGAGCTCGATGCCCGCCTCGCCGATGCCCGGCATCTCGAGGAAGTGCTCGATCTCACCCGACGCTGGGCGCACGGGCGCCAGTTCCAGGCCGGGCTGCACGTTCTGCTGGGTGTGAGCGACGTGCGTGCCGCCCAGGCCTGCCTGACCGCCCTCGCGGAAGTGGTGCTGGCGGCGCTGCTGCCCCGCGCCGAGGCCTGGCTGGTGCCCCAGCACGGGCGCATCGCGGGCGGCGCCTTCACCGTGCTCGGGCTCGGCAAGCTCGGCAGCGGCGAGCTCACCATCGGCTCCGATCTCGATCTGGTGTTCGTCTTCGACGCGCCGCCCGAAGCCCGCTCCGACGGCCCGCAGCCGCTGGCCGCCACCACCTATTACGCGCGCCTCGGGCAGCGGCTGGTGAGCGCCATCTCCGCCCGCACCGCCGAAGGACGTCTCTACGAGATCGACACCCGTCTCCGACCCTCGGGTAATGTCGGGCCGGTCGCCTGCAGTCTCGACGGCTTCATCCGCTACAACCGCGAAACGGCGCAGAGTTGGGAGCATCAGGCCCTGACCCGGGCACGGGCCGTGGCCGGCGATCCCGAGCTCGGCCGCCGCCTCGAGCAGGAGATCGACGAGATCGTCCGGCTGCCCCGCGATCCGGTACGGCTGGCCGGCGAAATCCGGGCCATGCGGGAGCGCATCTTCCGCGAGCACGGTTCCGACAATCCGTGGAACCTCAAGCATGTGCGGGGCGGTCTCGTCGATCTCGAATTCACCGCCCAGTTCCTGCAGCTCGCCTGGAGCCATGCCCATCCCGAACTGCGTTCCACCCGCACCCGGCAGGTGCTCGAACGGGCCGGAACCGCCGGCCTGCTGGAGCCCGAACGGGCGCGGGATCTGGTGGCGGCGCTGGATCTTCAGCATGCGCTGCAGGCCGTGCTGCGCCTCTCGACTAGCCCCGGCTTTCGCGCCGGCGAAGCCCCGCCCGGCATCCGCGAAGCCCTGCTGCGGGCCGCCAACCGGGTGGTCGATGGTGCCCTGCCACTCGGGACGTTCGAAGCCCTCGAAGCCCGTCTGAGCGAGTCCCGGGCCATTGTCCGGGACAGCTTCGACCGGCTATGTCCACCCGCCGCGAACGCATCTCATGGGAGCGACACATGAACACCTCTGCCGCAGCCGAACCCGGTGCCCCCTGTCCCGCCTTCGACATGCCGCTCGAGGGCGGCGGACGGGTCTCCAACGACATGCTGCGCGGCCGACCGTTCGTGCTCTACTTCTACCCCAAGGACGATACCTCGGGCTGTACCAGGGAGGCGATCGCCTTTTCCGAGCTCCGGGACGCCTTCGAGGAGCTGGGAGTGACGGTGATCGGCGTCTCGCGCGACAGCCTCGAGAAACATCGCCGATTTCGGGAAAAGCACGGGCTGACGGTGGCACTCGCCAGCGACGAGAGCGGCGCGATCACCGAGGCGTTCGGCGTCTGGGTCGAAAAGAGCATGTACGGCCGCAGATACATGGGCATCGAGCGGGCCACCTTCCTGGTCGATGGCGAGGGACGGATCCGCCGGGTATGGCGCAAGGTCAAGGTGCCCGGCCATGCCGAGGCGGTGCTGGAAGCGGCGCGCGCACTGGTGCGGGCGGCGCCCGGAGCCGGAACATGAGCCCGCGCACGCCGGGCCTCGACGAACGGCTGTACGCGTATCTGCTGGAGGTCGGGCTGCGCGAGCACCCCGAATTGCGGGCGCTGCGCGAGGAGACGGACCGGCTCGCCGAGGGGGAGATGCGCTCTTCGGCCGAGCAGGCCCAGCTCCTCGCCTTCCTGATCGAGCTGATGGGTGCCGAGCGGGTGCTCGAGGTCGGCTGCTTCACCGGCTACGCGACCCTGGCCATGGCTCTGGCTCTGCCCCCACACGGGCAGGTTACGACCCTCGACGTCAACGCCGACTGGGCGGCGATCGGCCGACGCCACTGGCAGCGGGCCGGGGTCGCGGAAAAGATTTCCTTGCGCCTCGGTCTCGCGCTGGACAGTCTCGATGCGTTGCTCGCCGAAGGTGTCGGCGACAGTTTCGATCTCGTCTATCTCGACGCCGACAAGAAGCACTACGAGGCCTATCTCGAACGCGCGCTCGCTCTCGTCCGTCCGGGTGGGGTGATCGCCGCCGACAATGTGCTGTGGCACGGGGCGGTGGCCGATCCCGCGGACCGCAGCCGGCAGACGCGGGCACTCCGACGCTTCAACCGCCGGGTCCACGACGATCCGCGTCTGGCGCTGTGCATGGTGCCGATCGGCGACGGCCTGACCCTGCTGCGCCGCCGCTGAGGACTCCCCGCAAACAAGAACGGGCCTCGCGGCCCGCAATTGCTGCCGGTGCACGGCACCGGCGAGTCGGTTGTGTTGCGCGGTCAATGCGCCTCGGCCGGCTGCTGACGTGCCTGCCAGGCCGCCCAGATCGCCAGCGCCGCACAGAGGATGCCGACGATCACATGGTTCCACGCGGCCGCCGCGACCGCCGCATAGCCCAGGATCCAGGGCGAGATCACCAGCCACACGCCCAGCAACACGTTCACCCACTCCTCCCATTCCTGGAAGGCGGTGAGTGCCGCGATCGCCGCCACGGCGATGATCACGCCCGGAACCCAGGCGTTCCAGGCGGCCATGCTCTCGGCCGTGTAGCCGAGCAGCCAGGGCGAAATCACCAGCCAGAGGCCGAGCAGCGCATTGACCGCATCATGCCACTGACGCGACAGCTTGCTGCCCATGTTCGCCATGGCTCACCTCCAAGCCTGCTGTGCTCCGATATCGATCGAGCTCGTGCAAGCCTTTCGGCACCCGACAATTTGGCCTTTCGGCGCTTCCTTTGCAAGAGGTGCTAGCGGCGTCGCCGAGGCCGTTCGGGTATCTCCGCCACCGCCCGTCGCAGGTCCTGCAACCGCAGCCAGTCCCGGTGGTTGGGACCGATGCGGTCCTCGGCCCGCCGCAGATAGAGCTCGGCGTCTCGCTTGTTGTGACGAAGAACCGCCCATTCGGTGAGGGCGAGGAAGGACTCCGGCTGGTCACCCAGGCGTCCCGCCACCACCCCGAGGAGTTGGTAGGCCGGAGCGTAGAGAGGATCGAGACGGATCGCCTCGCGCAGCAGGGTGCGGGCCTCGGGCAGCTTGTCCGCCCGGTCCTGCTCCATCAGGGTGCGGGCGAAACTGATCCGGATCAGCGACGAGTCCGGCCGGAACCGCAGGGCCGCCCGATAGGGCGCTTCGGCCTCGGCCACCCTGCCGCGCTCGAACAGGAACTGTCCCTTGAGTTCGAGCAGATAGGGATCCTCGGGCCGTTCGGCCAGCAGCTCGTCGAGCAACGCGATCGAGGCGTCGAATCGGAGGTCTCGGTAGAGGGCGATGGCGCGAGCGTAACGGCTGGGAAAGTCGTCTCCCCGGTAGCGCCGGAGGACGTCCTGGACCGGCGAAAGAAAGCCGTCCAACTTGGCCACCACCCGCCGGTGTCGTTCGAGCAGCGCTGGATCGGTGGTCTTGTCACGAAGGGGGGAAGCGGCCACCACGTCCTCCAGGAACCGGATACGATCCCGCGTGAGCGGGTGGGTCTGAAGGAATTCCCTGCCACCACCGGAAATGCCGCGTGTGCGGATGTCCAGCGTGCGCATCATTTCGAGAAGGCCCCGGGGCGACATGCCGGCGGCCGACAGGTAGGTGACCGCCGCCTGGTCGGCGGCCTGCTCCTGGGTGCGGGTGAAGCTCAACATCTGCTGGCGGGCCAGCCCCTGGCTGCCGACGATGGCCGCCGTTCCGAGCTGCGGTGCACCGGCGACCGCCGCCGCCACGCCCACCAGGGCACCGATCAGGGCCTGCATGCCGGCCCGCTCGCCGGCCCGTGCCAGGCGGGTCAGATGGCCGCCGGCGATATGGCCGATCTCGTGTGCGATCACCCCGGCGAGCTGTTCGGGCGTGGTGGTGCTGCCGATCAGGCCGGTGTAGAGGAACAGGTTCTGGCCGCCGGCGACGAAGGCGTTGAGTTGGGGATCGGCGAGCACGAACAGCCGCAGATCTTCCGGCCGCAGCCCGGCCGCCTCGAGGAGGGGGTCCGCCAGCTCGCGCAGGTAGCGCTCCGTCTCGTCGTCGCGAATGACGGTCTGGGCCGTCGCCGACAGGGCCGTGCCGACCAGCACGAGCTGGCGG
>JALSRW010000479.1 GCA_026984595.1 Alphaproteobacteria bacterium | reverse complement strand
ATCGACGAGGAGGAGGAGGAGGGCGAGACCGACCCGGGCGAGGCGCTCGCCTCCGATTGGGCCGAAGCGATGACCCGGGACGATCTGGCCGGAGCCGCTCCGGAACCCGCGGCCCCACCGCCGGAGGCGAGCGGCCGCGTGCTCAGCCAGGACGAGATCGATTCGCTGCTCGGTCTCGATGGTGGCGCACAGGAGACCGCCCGTTCGGGCATCGATGCGCTGATCAATTCCAACGACATCACCTACGAGCGGCTGCCGATGCTGGAGGTGGTGTTCGACCGGCTCGAGCGCATCATGACCACCAGCGTCCGCAATTTCACCTCCGAGAATGTCGACATCAATCTCGAGAACATCACCGCGCAGCGTTTCGGCGATTATCTGAACTCCGTGCCGCTTCCGGCCATGATCACCGTGTTCAAGGCCATCCAATGGGACAATTTCGGTCTGATCACCGCCGACAGCGCCCTCATCTACGCCATCGTCGACGTGCTCCTGGGCGGCCGGCGCGGCACCGCCCCGATGCGCATCG
Organism: Alphaproteobacteria bacterium; assembly: GCA_026984595.1. Taxonomy (GTDB): domain Bacteria; phylum Pseudomonadota; class Alphaproteobacteria; order Geminicoccales; family Geminicoccaceae; genus JALSRW01. Next base: position 1,369 of record JALSRW010000479.1, on the reverse strand, counting down.
AGGGCCGCCCCTACACGACCATCGAGCAGCGGCTGGTGGAACGTCTGGTGCGCCTCATCCTCGGCGACCTGACCCAGGCCTTCGCGCCGATCGTGGAAGTGGACTTCCGCTTCGAACGGATGGAGACCAACCCGCGCTTCGCGGCGATCGCCCGCCCGGGCAATGCCTGTGTGGTATTCCGCATGCGCATCGATCTCGACGACCGCGGCGGTACCGTCGAATTCCTGCTTCCCTATGCCACCCTCGAGCCGGCCCGCGATCTTCTGCTGCAGATGTTCATGGGCGAGAAGTTCGGGCGCGATTCCATCTGGGAAGGCCATCTCTCGCGCGAGATCTGGCAGACGACCGTCGATCTCGAGGCGGTACTGGACGAGTACACGGTGATGCTGGGAGAGGTCATGCATCTCAAGGTCGGCGACGTATTGCATCTCAACACCCGGCCCGAGAGCAGCATCGTTCTTCGCTGCGGCAATGTGCCCCTGCTGCGCGCCCGCGTCGGCAAGGTCCGCAATCGGCTGGCCGTCCATGTCGAGGAACGAATCCGGGACGAGGCACGGGATGGCTGAACAGCTCACCCAGCTCGCATTGGCATTGCTGCTCGGTCTCAACGCGGTCTGGTGCGTCCTGCTCCACCAGCGCCTGCGACATCTACGCAACGAGGGTGCCAGTCTCCAGAGGTTCGCGGCGGAGATCGACGGCCTGGTCGAGCGCGCGGCAGAGACCCTGCGCACCCTGAAGAGCGACTGCGCCGCGATCGAGAGCCGGTTGCGTCGACACAGCGAGAACGCCCGCCGCCGCGGCGACGAGCTCAAGCGCGTCTGCGACCTCGCGGCCGCTCTGGCCGCGAGGCTCGGGGATGCGCCCACGCAGCCGCAGCCTCCCCGCCGCGACCGGCGCCCTGCGGCAGCGGCAGCGGCGGCGGCCGAGGAAGAGCGGGTGCGCCGCGAGCGGGAGCGGAGACCGCCTCCCTCCCTCCGCGACGACGGCGATCCGGGCCCGGCAGAGGGTGACGGCGAAGACCGTGCCGAGCTCCTCCGCCTCCTGAGCCGTCTGCGCTAGAGCGAAGACGGGCATGCGTCGCCCATCCCAGGCCGATTTCGCGCGGGTCCGGCAGTGGCTGCCCTCGCTGCCGATGGTCACGGCGCTGGCCTGTGGCCTCGCTCTCCTGGGCTGGGTGGTGAGCCTCGCCGGCATGCCCCCGCTCACGAGCCTCGCCGGCCTTTCCGGCAATGGTGCCGCTGCCGACAGCACCCCGCCGGAGCCGCCGACACGCGAACGACCGGGAATGCCGGAGGGCGAGAAAACGGACACGGAAGTGCCCGACCTTCCGCCCGGCGATCCCTTCGCGGTTGCCGGCATCTACGGCATG
>JALSRW010000478.1 GCA_026984595.1 Alphaproteobacteria bacterium | reverse complement strand
CACTGCATCCGCTGGAGGAGGCGCTGGTGGTCGAAGCGCTCGAGGAACTCGCCGATCTGCCGGCGGAGGAGGCGAGACGGTTCGCCGCCCTCGCCGGCGGCTGCATCGGCCGGGCCATCGAACTGGCCGAAAGCGGATTTCTCGAGGCCTATGGCACGGTGCTGAACACGCTCGCAGACGCCGCCTCGGCCGGCGATGTGCTGCCGGCGGTGCGCGTGCTGCGTGCCTATGGCGGCGATCGCGGCGGTGTGCGGGGGTTTGCGCTCTTGGGCGAGATCGTGCGCCGGGCGGTCCGGCTCGAGGCAGGTATGCCGCCGGCGATCGAACTGGTGGCCCGGGAGCGGGCCGGTCTGGCGGCGCTCGCCGCCCGCCACCGGCTTGATCGTCTGGCGGCCTTGTGGGACAAGCTGCAGGCCTTTGCAAGGCGGGGCGAATGGCTCCATCTCGAGTCTTCCCAGGCCCTGATCGTAATGCTCGACGAGCTGGCCGGCGGTCCCGATCGAGGGGGCGGCGGCCGCTGATGCCGCAGCGGAGACCCGCGCATGTCCGCGCCCGATGCCTACTACGTCACGACACCGATCTACTACGTCAACGACTCGCCCCATATCGGCCATGCCTACACGACGCTGGCCTGCGACGTGCTGGCCCGCTTCATGCGCCTCGACGGCCGCCGGGTGCGCTTTCTCACCGGCACCGACGAACACGGGCAGAAGGTGGAAAAAGCGGCCCGGGAAGCCGGCCTCGATCCGCAGACCTTCACCGATCAGGTATCGCAACGCTTTCGCGACCTCCTGCGGGTGATGAACTTTTCGGCCGACGATTTCATCCGCACCACCGAGGAGCGGCACAAGCGCGGCGTGCGGGCGCTGTGGCAGAAGCTCGCGGAGCGCGGCGAGATCTATCTCGGCAAGTACGCCGGCTGGTACTCGGTGCGTGACGAGAGCTACTATGCCGAAAGCGATCTGGTGGACGGCCGGGCGCCCACCGGTGCGCCGGTGGAATGGGTGGAGGAGCCCAGCTACTTCTTCCGCCTTTCCGCCTGGCAGGAGCCGCTTCTCGATTTCTACCGGCGTCACCCCGATTTCGTCCTGCCCCAGAGCCGCTACAACGAGGTGGTGAGCTTCGTGCGCGGCGGTCTCACCGATCTTTCGGTCTCCCGCACCACCTTCCAATGGGGCATCCCGGTTCCCGGAGACCCGCAGCACGTCATCTATGTCTGGTTGGACGCGCTGACCAACTACATCTCCGCCCTCGGCTACCCCGATACCGACAGCGAGCTGTTCCGCACCTTCTGGCCGGCCGATCTGCATGTCATCGGCAAGGACATCCTGCGCTTTCATGCGGTCTACTGGCCGGCCTTCCTGTTGGCCGCCGGCGTCGAGCCGCCGCGGCGGGTGTTCGCCCACGGCTGGTGGACCAACGAGGGGCAGAAGATCTCCAAATCGGTCGGCAATGTGATCGATCCTTGCAAGCTGGTGGAGACCTACGGGTTGGATCCGACCCGCTATTTTCTGCTGCGCGAGGTGCCTTTCGGCCAGGACGGCGATTTTCGCCGCGAGGCCATGATCCGTCGCATCAATCACGACCTCGCCAACGATTACGGCAATCTGGCGCAGCGGGTACTGAGCATGATCGCCCGCAACTGCGAGGGCCGTGTCCCGGATCCCGGAGTACTCGCCGCCGAGGACGAAGCGCTGCTCGCCCGCGCCCATGCGCTGCTGCCGGCCCTGCGCGAGGTGATGGCGGTGCAGGCCCTGCACCGGGCACTCGAGCTGGTCTGGGAACTGGTCGGCGAGGCCAACCGCTACGTCGACGCCCAGGCGCCCTGGGTGCTCCGCAAGCGCGATCCCGGGCGCATGCGGACGGTGTTGTGGACGCTGGCCGAGACCATCCGCCATGTCGCCGTGCTG
>JALSRW010000477.1 GCA_026984595.1 Alphaproteobacteria bacterium | reverse complement strand
GGATTACCGAACCTCTTCGCTACGTCTACCCGCAGCGCATCGCCGTGCCGGGCGCGCCGCTCACGGCCCTTCAGCTGCGTGCGCGGGTCCGACGACCGGTCGAGGGAACCCTCCTGCTATGCCGGAACGGCGCCGTGATCTGGCGGCGCGAAGGACGCTGGCTGCCCGAGCGGCGTATCCGGCTGCCCGCACATCGGCTCGAGCTCTCCGGGCTCGAGTCCGTCGAGCTTCGTGTCGAAGAGGCGGGTCCGGCACGAGGAAAGACGTTCGCGATGTTCCCGCCGCGAACCGCATCGCCGAAGGAGGAGGTGGAGGCCATGACGAAACGCACGGACCACAGGCCTGCCAGGGCGACCGGGACCATGAACCGGCGCGACTTTCTCACCCGGGCCGCGACCACCGCTGCAGCGAGCGCCGCGCTGGTCGCCGCTCCGTACGTGCGCAGGCCGGAGGCGGCAACCCTAGAGCTGCGCTGGCTCGGCTGGGAGCACTACAATGTCAAGAGCCTCACGGCGGAGTTCGAGAAGCGTTACAAGGTCAAGGTCAGCGCCGGGTTCTTCGACGGCAATTCCGAAGCCTACAACAAGCTCCGCGCCGGCGGCACCAAGGATTTCGACCTTGTCATGGCGGACGGCTTCTGGCCGCGGCTTTATGCGCGGCAGGGGCTCACGCAGCCGATCGACGAGAACAAGCTCGATCTCTCGAACGTGTTCCCCGACTTCCTGCCGCCGCACTACGAGCTTCTGCACGAGGAGGGAGGCGGACGACGGATCGCCGCGCCGAACTGCTGGGGTGGCTACGGTCTCACCGTGAACCTCGACAAGATCGCGCCCGAAGACCAGGGGACGCTCACGGTCCTCTACAACGAGAAATACAAGGGTCATTTGTCGACGAGCGCGCGGTTCGAAGAGAACATCGCCCTCACGGGTATCCTCGTCGCCTACAACATGGGTACGATCGACGCTCCGCGCCCGGACGGCAAACCGTTCAACCCCTATGTGCTGACCGACGAGGAGCTTGAGGAAGTCAAGAAACTGCTCATCAAGCAGAAGCGTCTGCTGGTCACGCGCTGGAACGACGAGGACACGCTCGAGCGGTTGTTCCGCGCTCAGGTGGTCTGGTGCTCGCCGGAATGGTCGGGCATCTACCGGCGCATCCGCTTCGATGAGCTCGACGGCAAGACCAATCTGCGCATGAATCACGTGCTCAAGCCCAAGGAGGGAGGCCTCGGCTGGGTCGATACTTGGTGCATAACCTCCGGTGTGACCGACAGCGAAAAGTACGAGCTCTGCCATCATTGGATCAACTTCCGCCTCGAGCGGGAGAGCATGAAGACCGTCGCGCTCGAGATCGGCTGGGCGCCGACGGTGGACGTCCGCGACCTGCTTCCGGAGCGCTACGTGGAGACCCTGTTCCTCAACGAGACGAGTGCGATCAGGGGGCTTTACCAGTTCGATGCGCCGTCTTCGCCCGAGAAGTGGCAGCGCATCTGGGCAGAGGTCGAGGCTGCGTGAACACTGAAGGCCGCGGGCGGTCCACGGCCCGCGGTTTGCCCTTTGTTTGTGAGAACGGGGACGGAAGGTGGCAGCCGTACTCGAACTGGAAGCGGTGGAAAAGCGCTTCGGCCCGGTGGTCGCCCTGCGCGGCGTCGACCTCGCGGTCCGGGAGGGCGAGTTCTTCGCCCTCCTGGGGCCGAGTGGGTCGGGCAAGACCACCATGCTGCGGCTGATCGCTGGGCTCGAGCGCCCGACGCGCGGGCGGGTGCGCGTGGCCGGCCGCGACGTCACCGACTTGCCGCCGTATCTCCGCAACATCGGCATGGTGTTCCAGGACTTCCTGCTGTTCCCGCACAAGACGGTGGCCGAGAACATCGTCTTTCCCCTGCGGATGCAGGGACGATCGCGGGAGGA
>JALSRW010000476.1 GCA_026984595.1 Alphaproteobacteria bacterium | reverse complement strand
GTAGCCCCGTTGCCCGTCGCGCAGCCCGTCCAGAGGATCGCCGCCGGGACCGTAGTTCATGGCCAGGCAGATGGCGGTTCGAGCTTCGGGCCAGAGCCCGCGCGGATCCTCCCGCCGCTCCGGATCTCGTACGAGCCAGCCCATCTCGCCGGCCAGATCCGCCTCGACGAATTGCCGGTATTCCCGGCGCACCCGCTCGGGCAGCGCCGCTTCGGTGATGCGCATCTCCGCAAAACCGAGCGCCTTCGCCCGTTCCTCGAGCTCGCGACGAAGCCTGGCCGTGTCCATGGCGCCCAAAGTGGCGCCGCCCGTCTCAGAAATCGAGATCGTCGTAATGGGGGGCGGGGCGGAGTCCCGTGATGCGGTCCATCAGCAGCGGCCGGAAGCTGGGACGCGATTTGAGCTTGGCGTACCAGTTGCGGGCGCTCTCGAACCCCTCCCAGGGAACGCTGCCGAGATAGTCCAGCACCGAGAGATGGGCGGCGGCGGTGAGATCGGCCAGGGTCATGCGGTCCCCGGCCAGCCAGCGGCGATCGTCGTAGAGATGGCAGATATAGGCCAGATGCAGGCGGATGTTGGCGGCCCCCGCGCGCAGCGCCTCGGAGCTCGGGGTGCCGGCACGCTTGAGCCGTTTCAGCAGTTTTTCGCCCCAGATCGGGTCGGTCACCTCGCGCCGGAACTTGACGTCGAACCAGCCCATGAGGCGCCGGGTCTCGGCCCGCTGCGCCGGCGTGTCGCCCAGGAGATCCTGTTCGGGATAGGCCTCCTCCAGATATTCGACGATGGCCCGGCTGTCGCAGATCACGAGCTCGCCGTCGACCAGCACCGGCACCTCGGCCGCCGGATTGAGGGCGAGGAAGTCGGGATCGTGCTCCCAGGGCTGGATCTCGGCGAATTCGGTGACCAGCGCCTTCTCCAAGAGCGCCAGCCGCACCTTGCGGCTGAAGGGGCAGAGGGGCAGATGATAGAGCTGGAGCATGCGACGCTCTCCCGGCACGAAGCCCGGCTGCGGCGGCCTCGGGACGGGGCGAAGAAACGCCATCCCGGCGCCCGGCGCAAGCTTCCGCGAGCGGGCCCGGTGACGGCACCGGATTTGACGTCGCACAAGGCGAACCGGCCTCGAAGATGGCATGTCCGCGGCGCATCCCGGGTAGGGTGGGCGGAGCAGCGCGAAGGAGGGGCCAGCCATGCGGTTTCTGGACAGACATCATGCCGGGCGGGAGCTGGCCGCGGCGCTGGCCGGGAAGATCGAGGGACCGGCCGTGGTACTGGCGCTGCCGCGCGGCGGGGTTCCGGTCGGGCTGGAAATCGCGAGAGCCCTGAAAGCGCCGCTCGATCTCGTCATGGTACGCAAGATCGGTGCTCCCGGACAGCCCGAGCTGGCGCTGGCGGCGGTGGCCAACGGCGAGCATCCGGAACTGGTGGTCAATCGCGATGTGATGCGCATGACCGGCGCCGACGAGGCCTGGCTGGAGCAGGAAAAGGCGCGCGAACTCGAGGAGATCGCCCGACGCCGGCGCCGCTATCTCGGTGACCGCGAGCGGCCGCCCCTGGAAGGACGCACGGTGATCGTGGTCGATGACGGCATCGCCACCGGCGCCACCATGCTGGCGGCGCTGCGGGCGGTGCGTCGGGCGCGGCCCGGCAGGCTGGTGCTGGCGGTTCCGGTGGCCCCGCCCGATACCATCGCCCGGCTGGAACCCGAGGTGGACCGGGTGATCTGTCTGCACAGGCCGCGCGATTTCATGGCGGTCGGACAGTTCTACGAGGATTTCACCCAGACCAGCGACGAGGAGGTGATCGCGGCCCTGGCCGCGGCGCCGGCGGCGGAAGAGCCGGCCGAGGAAGGGTCGGCAGAAGAAGGGTCGGCAGAAGAAGGGGAGGAGTCATGAGCGAGGCGGAGACGGGCCGCGACCGGCAGCTCTACGGGTTCGACATCCTGTCGACGCCGCTGCTGACCGATCTCTACGAACTCAACATGTTCGACGCCTATCTCGAGGCCGGGATGACGGCGCCGGCGGTGTTCGAGTTCTTCGTCCGCAAGCTGCCGCCCTGCCGTAATTTCCTGGTCGCCGCCGGTCTCGAGCAGGTGGTCCGCTTTCTCCGGGAGGCGCGCTTCGGCGAGGCCGAGCTCGCCTGGCTGCGCGACAGCGGTCGCTTTTCGCAGCAGGCGATCGCACGGCTCGCCGCATTCCGCTTCACCGGCGATGTCGACGCCATGCCCGAAGGCACCGTGTTCTTCCCCGACGAGCCGGTGCTCAGGATCACGGCACCGCTGCCCGAGGCCCAGTTCCTCGAGACCCGGATCATCAACCTCCTCCATTTCCAGATCCTGATCGCCAGCAAGGCGGTGCGGATGGTGCTGGCGGCCGGCGAGGATCGCACCCTGATCGATTTCGGGCTGCGCCGGGCGCATGGTGCGGAAGCCGGGCTGCTGGCGGCGCGCGCGGCATATCTCGCGGGCTTCGCCGGCACCGCCACGATCCCGGCCGAGCCCCTCTTCGGCATCCCGATCTTCGGCACCATGGCCCATTCCTTCATCCAGGCCCATGACGACGAGACCGAGGCCTTCCTGCATTTCGCCCGCGCCCGCCCGGCCGCGGTGGTGCTGCTGCTCGACACCTACGATACCGAAGCGGCCGCCCGCAAGCTGGTGGAGCTGGCACCGCGACTGGCCGCCGAGGGCATCCATCTTCGCGGGGTGCGGCTCGACTCCGGCGATCTCGCCGAGCATGCCCGCCGCGTGCGCCGGATCCTCGACGAGGGCGGTCTCGACCAAGTGCGCATCTTCGCCAGCGGCGGTGTCGACGAGCATGTGATCGCCGCCCATCGCGCCGCCGATGTTCCCATCGACGGCTATGGCATCGGCACCAGCCTCACCACTTCCAACGACTGGGCTTCGCTGGACTGCGCCTACAAGCTCCAGGAATATGCCGGCATCGCCCGGCGCAAGCGCTCCGAGGGCAAGGCCACCCTGCCCGGACGCAAGCAGGTGTGGCGGCGTTTCGACGATGCCGGCCGGATGGCGGGTGACACCATCGCCCTCCTCGACGAGCCCGGGCAGGGCGAAGCGCTGCTGCGGCCGGTGATGCGCGATGGCGAACCGGTGGCGCCGCTGCCCTCGCTGGAGGAGGCACGCAGCCGGTTGCGCCGTCAGCTCGAGCGTCTGCCGGCGGGCCTGCGCGGTCTCGCCACCGACCATTCCTATCCGGTGGTCGTGTCGGCCGGCCTCCAACGGCTGATGGCCGCGGTGGATTCTCAATCGGCGCACTAGCAACCCCTTCGCGCGTCTATCGCGGCAGTTGAGCAAGGCGGGCGGGCCGCCGCAGTTGCCTGCGGGCGAATGTCGCAGACGGGGCGCGCCGTCGATTCCCGTTGCCTAGGATCATGGAGGCGTCCCGGGCCAGCATCGGGCCAGGGCGGTTCCGGGACGGCGTACATTCTGCTTTGGGAGGGAAAATGTCCAATCCGTGCAAATCATCCCTGACGCGGCGGCGCGTGCTCCGGGCCGGCGCCTCCACTCTGGTGCTCGCCGGCGCGGCGCCCATGGTCTTCGTTCGCGGTGCCTGGGCGCAGAAGGCGATCGGCAACTTCCCCGACGGTGTCAGCGGCTCCACCTGCACCTTCGGCTTCAACGTGCCGCAGACCGGTGCCTATGCCGACGAGGGCGCGGACGAGCTGCGCGCCTACAAGCTCGCCGTCAAGCATCTCAACGAGGGCGGCGGCATGCTGGAGACCCTCAAGCCCAGCGCCCTCAAGGGCAACGGCGTGCTCGGCAAGAAGGTCACCTACGTCACCGGTGACACCCAGACCAACCCGGATGCCGCCCGCCAGAGCGCCCAGCGCATGATCGAGCGCGACAAGGTGATCATGTACAGCGGCGGCTCCTCTTCGGCGGTGGCCATCGCCCAGCAGTATCTCGCCCAGGAAAAGGGCGTGATCTTCATGTGCGGTCTGACCCACTCCAACGACACCACCGGCAAGGACCGCCGCCGTTACGGCTTCCGCCATTTCTTCAACGCCTACATGTCGGGCATCGCGCTCGGTCCGGTGCTGGCCAAGGAATACGGCACCGACCGGCGGGCGTTCCATCTGACCGCCGACTACACCTGGGGCCACACCCAGTACCAGTCGATCAAGGATGCCACCGAGAAGCAGGGCTGGGTGACCGTCAAGAACATCATGACGCCGCTCGGCGCCGCCGACTTCTCGCAGTATCTCACCGCCTTCCTCAACTCCGATGCCGATGTGCTGATCCTCAATCACTACGGCAAGGACATGATCAACTCGCTGACCCAGGCGGTGCAGTTCGGCATCAAGGACATGCAGAAGAACGGCAAGCAGGTGCAGATCGTGGTGCCCCTGTACAGCCGTCTCATGGCCCAGGGTGCCGGCGACAACATCGCCGGGGTGTACGGCACCACCAACTGGAACTGGCGGCTCGAGGACGCCGGCAGCCAGGCTTTCGTCAAGGCGTTCGAGGCCGAGTACGGCTTCCCGCCCTCGCAGGCGGCGCAGACCTGCTACGTCCAGACCATCCTCTATGCCAATGCCGTGGAGATGGCCGGCACCTTCTATCCGCCGGAGGTCATCAAGGCCCTCGAGGATTTCGAGTTCGAGGGCATGGGGCCGGGCAAGGCGCTCTATCGCGGCGGCGACCACCAGGCCTTCCACGACATCCTGGTGGTGCGCGGCAAGGCCGTTTCCGAGCGGACCAGCGAGTACGATCTGCTGGATATCGTCCAGCAGGTGAAGCGCGAGGTGATCACCTATCCGGTGGACACCTTCCCGGGTGAGCTCGGTCCCTACGAGCCCGCCTGACGCGCAGGGCCTTTTCGCGGCGCTCCGGCCCGCCTGCGGGCGGGCCGGAGCCGCCTCCCTCTGACCCCGGACGCCGCCCGCCCCGGATCGGGCGGCCGAGGACGGATCGGAAGCGCCACGCATGTCGGACCAGCTCATCAACGCGCTCTTCCTGCAGGTGCTGACGGGCCTGCAGATCGGCGCCATCTACGCCCTCATCGCCCTCGGTCTGACGCTCATCTTCGGCACCCTGGGGGTCGTCAATTTCGCCCATGGCGCCCTCTACATGCTGGGCTCCTATTTCGCCGTGCTGCTGGCCAAGCAGATCGGCTTCACGGCGACCATCCTCGTCGTGCCGCTGCTGTTGTTCCTGCTCGGCATCCTTTTGGAGCGCGGGCTGATCCAGTGGTTCTACGCACGCCCGCATGTCGACCAGATCCTGGTCACCTTCGGGCTGGCCATCGTCGTCGAGGAAACCCTGAAATGGATCTTCGGCGCCAACAACATCCCCTTCGCTCTGCCGAGCTGGGGGCTGGGCATCGTCAGGCTGCACGAATGGGTGCCGTTTCTCACCGGCTTCGTGGCCTTCCCGAAATGGCGGCTCATTCTCATCCTCGTGACCCTGGTCACCATCGCGGTGGTCTTCCTGTTGCTCGAATTCACCCGTTTCGGCCTGGTGGTGCGGGCGGCCATGCGTGATACCGACATGGTCTCGCTGCTGGGCGTGCGCGTGCCGCGCTACTTCGCCATGGTGTTCGGTCTGGGCTCCCTGATCGCCGGCATCGCCGGGACCTTCGGCGGGCCCATCACCCAGGTCACGCCGGGGGTGGGTATGGAGGTGCTGGTGCCCTCCTTCCTGGTGGTGGTGATCGGCGGCATGGGCTCGCTGCCCGGCGCCCTGATCGCGGCGGTGCTGATCGGCCTGGCCCTGTCCTTCACCGCCGAATATTCGGCCCTGCAGCAGATCATCGTCTATCTGATCGCGGTGGTCGTCCTGCTGGTGCGGCCGCGTGGGCTCATGGGCAAGAAGGGGGTGTTCGAATGATCCCGCGCAACGGCCAGGCCGGCTGGGCGCGGGAAGCCGGCCTGCTGCTCGTTTTCGCCGTCATCGTCCTGACCATGCCGGAATGGCTGGAATGGATCGGCGGCTATTCCGCGCTGGCCACCAAGGTGACGATCTGGGCGCTGTTCGCGCTCGGCTTCGACATCCTGCTCGGCTTCACCGGATATCTGAGCTTCGGCCATGCCGCCTTCTTCGGCACCGCGGCCTATGCCACGGGCATGTCCTTCCGCGATTTCTCGCCGGAGATCGTTCCCGCACTCCTGTTCTCGCTGGCGGCGACCGTTCCGCTGGCCCTGATACTCGGCTATCTGACCCTGCGCCGAACCGGCATCTACTTCTCGATCCTGACCCTGGCTTTCGCCCAGATGCTGCACGCCGCCGCGCTTTCCATCTTCTCCGACTGGACCGGCGGCGACAACGGCCTGACGATGGACGTCTCGCCTGCCTTCATGGGCGAGGATCTGAGCGATCGCGCCATCTTCTACATCGCCGCCGGCACCCTGGTGGTGGGCTACGCCATCGCCCGCCAGATCCGGCGCTCGCCCTTCGGCCTGATGCTGATGGCCATCAAGGAAAACCCGATGCGCCTCGAATACACCGGCGCGCATCTGCGGATCTACAAGATCGCCGCTTTCGTCATCAGTGCCCTCTACGGTTCGGTGGCCGGTTTCCTGATGGTCGTCTACGAGCCCTATGTGGCCACCAAGTACCTGCACTGGTCGACGTCCGGCGAGCTCGTCATCATGTCGGTGATCGGCGGCGTCAACACCCTGATCGGGCCGATGATCGGCGCCACCTTCATGCTCTACTTCGAGAACGTGGTACAGGGCTATCTGGGCGAGCAGTGGAAGCTGGTGCTGGGCATCATCTTCGTGCTGGTGGTGATTTTCGTGCCGGGCGGCTTCGTCGACATGTACAACCGGGCACGGCGCCGGCTGGGCATGGTGGCGCGGCTACGACGTCCCAACGTCCCCGATGCGCCCGGTTCGATCGAGGAAGAGCGCGCCCGCCCCCGGAACGTCCAGGCCCGCCACGAACTGCCGACGGAATGAGACGATGACGGTAGCAAGAACCGCTTCCGCCCGCCGGCCGCTCCTGGAGATGCGGGGCATTTCCAAGCGCTTCGGTGGTCTCGCCGCCCTTTCCGACATCAATCTCACGGTCGAGGAGGGTTCGGTCCATGCCATCATCGGCCCCAACGGAGCCGGCAAATCGACGCTTCTCAACGTGCTGGTGGGGCTGATCGAGCCCGATCAGGGCGAGGTCGTGTTCGACGGCAGGCCGCTGGCCGGCATCACCCCCCACGACATCATCCAGCTCGGCATCGCCCGGGTGTTCCAGACGCCGCAGATCTTTCCCGGCATGACGCTCTTGCAGAACGTGGCCATCGCCGCGCTGGCCAAGCGCGACGGCAAGTTCGCGGTCAAGGTGCTGGAATCGCTGACCCGTACCCACCCGATCATCGAGGAATCGGCGGCGATGCTGGAGCGGGTGGGGCTCGGCGCCAAGCTCGACGAGATCGCCGAGCAGCTCTCGCGGGGCGACAAGCGGCGGCTCGAGCTCGCCATCTGTCTGGTCTGCCGGCCGCGCCTGCTGCTCCTCGACGAGCCCACCGCCGGCATGTCGCGCCACGACACCAATACCACCGTGGAGCTGCTCGAGGAGATCGCCAAGGGCGGCATGACCAAGGTCATCATCGAACACGACATGCATGTCGTGTTCACCCTCGCCGAGCGCATCACCGTGCTCGCCCAGGGGCGGGTGATCGCCGACGGGCCACCCGAGGAGATCCGCGGCAACCCCAAGGTCCAGGAAGCCTATCTCGGAGGCGCCCAGGTATGAGCGCTGTGCCCGCCCTCGCCGACCGTCCGGCCGCCTTCTTCTGCTGCCGCGACATCCATGCCTATTATCACGAGAGCTACATCGTCCAGGGAGTGAGCTTCGCCCTCGAGGAGCGCCAGGTACTGGCCCTCCTCGGCCGCAACGGCGCCGGCAAGACCTCGACGCTCAGGACCATCGCCCGCGCCGCCCAGCCCGAGCTCAGGCAGGGCGAGATCTGGCTCGATGGGGAACCCCTGCACGACAAGCGGGCCGATCAGGCGGCCCGACGCGGGGTTTCGCTGGTGCCCGAGGACCGGCGTATCATCGCCGGGCTGACGGTCGAGGAGAACCTGATCCTCGCCCAAGCGGCCCCGCCCAAGGGCTGGGAGCTCGATCGCATCTACGAGCATTTCCCGCGTCTGGCCGAGCGCCGCAAACAGGAGGCCACCACCCTCTCCGGTGGCGAACAGCAGATGCTGGCGGTGGCCCGGGCGCTGGCCCGCGATCTCAAGCTGCTGCTGCTCGACGAGCCCTACGAAGGGCTGGCGCCGACCATCGTCCGCGACATCGAGCGGATCGTGCGCGAGATCAAGGATCTCGGCATTACCACCATCATCGTCGAGCAGAACGCCATCGCCGCCCTCGACCTCGCCGATCGGGCGGTGATCCTGGATATGGGCGAGGTGGTGTTCGACGGCGACGCCGCCGAGGTGCTGGAGAACGCCGAGCTGCGCGCCCAGTATCTGGCGGTCTGAGGCGCCTCCCGCCTTTCTCTCCGCGACCCTCCTCATGACGCTTTGCCGGGGCGCGGGCTCGTGGCAATGATGCGCCCATGCATGACGGTGAGGCGGCAGACACGCAGGCGGTCGTGCGGGCCCTGTCCGATCCCGCCACCTTCGGAGCGGAGGGAGCGGGCGGCGTGGAGCTCCGCGAAACCCACATGTCCTGGGTGTTCCTGACCGCGAGCCACGCCTACAAGCTCAAGAAACCGGTCCGCTTCCCCTTTCTCGATCTGTCGAGCCGCGAGCTGCGCGAGTGCCATTGCCGGCGCGAGCTGGAACTCAATCGGCGTCTCGCCGACTGGGTCTATCTCGATGTCCTGCCGGTGACCCGAAGCGAAGGGCGGATCGCCGTCGGCGGGGTGGGCGAGGTGCTCGACTGGGTCGTCCGCATGCGGCGGCTGGACGAGAGGCGGATGCTGGATGCGGTCCTCGCCCGCGGCCGTCCCGGGCTCGAGGAGATCCGGCCGGTGGCCGTCCATCTGGCCCGCTTCCTGGCCTCCGCCCC
>JALSRW010000475.1 GCA_026984595.1 Alphaproteobacteria bacterium | reverse complement strand
ATCGCCGGCGGCGAAATCGGGGAAGGCGGGGGCGAGCTCCGGCGTGAGCACCTCGATGTTGTTGACATGCAGAGGGTCGCGGACCGCAATGCGCCATCCCGAGCCGGGTCCCGCGGTCAGGAGATCATGGCGGCCGCTCGCCGCCAGCGCCTTCAGGAGCGAAATTTCTTCGAGCATGCGGCCGTTCCCGTCGAGCAGCACCAGCGTGTCGTCCTTGAAGGTGCCGTCGGGGCCGGGGCGCACATAGGGCAGCTCCGGATAGGGCGCCTCCAGAACCCGCCGTCCGGGAACGACGATGCGACCGTCGGGCAGATAGGAGAGGTCGTGATGGGCGCCGAAGGCGGTGGCCCAGCGGATGCGCGAGCAGCGATCGAGCCGGGCCACCCCGGCACCCGCCAGATTCAGAATGACATCCCCGTTCGGAGCGAGATCGGCGCCGTGGATGGAGAACTCGACATCCGGCATCGGTGGCGTTTCGTATCCGGCGGCCCGCCACACCTTGTCGAGATCGGGGATCCAGCGGTGCCGGATCTCACCTTTCATGTCGATCAGATAGGCACCGAACTGACCGTCTCGATAGGCGGTGATGAAGGTCATGCCGGGTTGTGCCCGACTCTCGTCGTAGACCGTGACGCCGGAGCCGCGACGGTTCGGCTCCAACCATTTGGAGCGGATCCCGAAATAATGGCGCCAGTTGGCCCGCCAGTCCCGGGCCGCATCGACGGCGGCGTTGATCTGGGGCGTCGGGAACAGGCCGTAGCGGTCGGCCGCCATTCCCGCCAGGAACAGCAGAACCGCGATTCCCGCACCGAACAACGAACGCTCGAGACGATCCCGACGGCATGGCTCCCTGCCCGACATGCAGCACTCCGATGTTGGCGTGGTCGGTGGCCCTTCGGGCCGGCCCGCGCCCCGTCGTGCTAGCCTATGAGGGCGTGTCCGCCAAGGCTGCCTGCTCGGCGGCCCGGGTCGAGCGTTCGCCGCGTTCCTCGCCGGCGAACATGCCACGTTCGAGAAGCTTGGCCAGAGCGCCCACCACCTCGGCGTCGTAGCGCTCGGGATGATCCCAGAGATGGCCGAGCACCGTGCGCGGCGGCAGAGCCCTGCGGTAGCTGCGCGGGCTGGTGCGGGCGCAGAATACGTCGGCGACCGCCAGGATCCGCGCCGCGAGGACGATCTCCTCGCCGCGCAGCCCATCCGGATAGCCGCTGCCGTCCAGCCGTTCGTACATCTGGCCCAGCGCTTCCCCGACCATCGGCGGCAGCTCCAGCCCGTCCAGCACATCCCGCAGATGGTGGATGTGTTGCTGCATGCGCTGCTGCTCCTCGGGCGTGTGCCTTCCCTCCTTGCGGAGCAGGGAGCGCGGCACGAACAGCTTGCCGATCTGCGAGAGCTGGGCGCAGACCCGCAGCTCGTCGAGCTCCGGTTCCTCGAGACCGAGCTCGCGCCCGATCGCCTGCGCAACCGCGGCCATGCGCTGACTGTGCCCGAGCAGATAGGGGTCGGTTTTCTCGACGGCGCGTACCAGGGCGGCCACCGTCTGGTCGATCAGACGCTCCCGTTCCTGCTGGCGCAGGAAGCGTTCGGTGACGTCGCGCATGGCCACGACGATCGCCTCGACGGGTTCCTCCCGCTGTGGTGCCACCGCCAGCAGATCGAAGATCCGCGTCTGCCGGTGCAGATCGATCGGCACCCCCTCCCGTTCGGCCATTCCCGAATGCCCCGCTTCGCGGGCGAGACGGTCGAGGAGCCGGCGCAGCCCTGCCGGCAGGTTCTCCTGGAGAGTGGAGGCGGCGGCGCCGGCGGGCGCTCCGGCCAGTTCCAGGAAGGCGGGATTGCCGTAGAGACAGGCACCATCCCGCGCATAGAGTGCCAGCGGCTCGGGCAGGTTCTCGGTGACCGCCGCCAGCAGCC
>JALSRW010000474.1 GCA_026984595.1 Alphaproteobacteria bacterium | reverse complement strand
CGCGACCGAACCGCCCGACACGCTCGACACCCTGCAGCGAGACCTGCCGAAGGAGCTGGCCGATGTCGCCGCCCATCTGGCGGAAAAGGAAAAGCGGCTGGAAGCACGACGCCGGGAACTGGATGTCGAGGAAGAAGTGCTCACCAAGCTGCGCGACGATCTCGACGGCCAGATCACGCGTCTCGAGGAGCTCAAGAAGGAGATCGCCGGCCTCCTGGAGGAGGTGAGCGCGGACGAGCAGGCCCGCCTCGCCAAGCTGGTATCCATCTACGAGGCGATGAAGCCCAAACAGGCGGCGGCGATCTTCGACCGCCTCGACCTTCCGGTCCTGCTCAAGGTCGCTCGCCGCATGCGCGAAACCAAACTGGCACCGATCCTCGCGAGAATGGACCCGGCCCGTGCCCGGCAGGTGACCAGCGCACTCTCCGCCGCTCCCGAACTGCCGAAGATCGAGTGAACTGTCGCAGGCAGCGGCCGTCGTACCGGCAAACGCCCCGAACGCCATTCGGTGCCGGGCGGCCATGGCTTCCACGGCCCCCCGGAGCGGCGGCGTCGCCGGACGCCGGGCGCGTCCCGCTCCTCGAAGCGCCGCGAGCGGCAGGCCGGCACCGCCAAAGGATCGCTTACGCGAGGCGGACCACGACTTCGCCCAACCCTTCGATGGCGATCCGGGCATGCGCCGGACCGGCCAGCCACTGCACCGGGGTGACGGTACCGAGGCTGACGAAACTGCCGGCCGCCAGACCGAGGCCGAGTGCGGCGCGGCGGTTGGCGAGCCAGACCAATGCCTCGAAGGGATGGCCCATCAGCGCGTCGCTGCGCGCCTCGGCCACCAGCACGCCGTCGATCCAGGTCCGTGCCTCGAGCGCCGCCAGATCGAGCTCCCGCCAGCCGGCTGCCGGTCGGCCGAGGACCGATGCGCCATGGAAGGCGTTGTCGGCGATCACCGTGGCCGCACCTGCGCTCCGGTAATCCTCGTAGCGGTCGTCGACGATCTCGATCGCCGGGAAGACTTCGGCCACCGCTGCAGCCACCGCGGCCCGGTCGAACGGTGCATCGGCGGCCGGCAGGTCGCGGCCCAGCCGCACCGCGATCTCCGTCTCGATGCCGGGACGCAGGAACGTGTCGAAGGCGAAGCTGCCGGGCGAACGCTGCACCGTACTCCGGAATACTTCGCCCGCCACCGGCTGGCTCCAGCCCAGCATCGCCCGCATGGCCGAGGCGGTGCCGCCGATCTTGTGCCCGGCCACCGGACCGAGGCGTTTCGCGAGCTCGAGATTGGCCCGCCGCTGTACGGCGTAACCCGCTTCCTCGCTGTCGATGCCCGCGAGTTTCGCCAGCCGCCGGCCGGCGAGGCGGCAGCGCACCACTTCCCCCACCGCCCGCTCGATCTGCTGCGCCTCCATGGCCTCCCCCGTTCGACTTGCCCCGTTTGACTTGGATGCGGCATCACCTCTAGCCTCCCCGCAGCCCGGGGAGAAGCATGTGATGGATGCCCTGCTGCAGGCGATCGAGCAACGGCGCGAGGCGCTGGTGTCCTTCTGCCGCGATCTGGTGCGCGTTCCGACCGTCAATCCGCCGGGCGCCCATTACCGCGAATGCGCGGAGCTGCTCGGCAACCGGCTGCAGCGGCTGGGCTTCGAGACCCTCTATCTGCGTGCCGAGGGCGCACCCGGCGACAGCGATCGCTGGCCGCGCATCAATCTGATCGCCCGTCGCGAAGGGGCGCGGCCGGGCCCATGCGTCCATTTCAACGGCCATCTCGACGTGGTGCCGGCCGGCGAGGGCTGGAGCATCGATCCCTGGGCCGGCGAGCTGCGCGACGGCAAGCTCTACGGTCGCGGGAGCTGCGACATGAAGGGCGGCATCGCCGCGGCGGTGATCGCCGTCGAGGCGCTCCTCGAGGTCTGGCCCGACTTCTCCGGTGCGATCGAGATCTCCGGTACCGCCGACGAGGAATCGGGCGGCTTCGGCGGGGTCGCCTGGCTCGCCGGCAGGGGCTTCTTCTCGAAGCCGCGGGTCGACCATGTGATCATCCCCGAACCGCTCGATGTCGATCGCGTCTGCATCGGCCATCGCGGCCTGTGGTGGGCGGAGGTCGAAACCTTCGGACGGATCGCGCACGGCTCGATGCCGTTCCTCGGCGACTGCGCCATCCGCCATATGGCGGCCTTCCTCGAGAGGCTGGAGACGGAGCTGATGCCGCGCCTGGCGGCCCGCCGGACGGCGATGCCGGTGGTGCCCGAGGAGGCGCGTGCCTCGACCCTCAACCTCATCGCCATCCATGGCGGCCAGCCCGAGGGCCACGGCGGGCTGCCCAGTTCCTGTGTCGCCGATAGCTGCCGGCTGATCGTCGACCGGCGCTACCTGATCGAGGAGGAACCGGCGGCGGTGGAGCGGGAGATCCGCGACATCCTCGAGCGGCTGGCCCGGGAAAGACCGGGTTTCGCGTACCGCATACGGGAACTGCAGGCGGTGGAACCGGTATTGGCCGATCCCGGCCAGCCCGTACCGCGGGCGGTCGCCGCCGCCCTGCGACGGGTGCTGGGACGCGACCCCGCTTTCGTCTGTTCGCCGGGAACCTACGACCAGAAGCACATCCGCCGCATCGGCCGGCTCGAGGACTGCGTCGCCTACGGGCCGGGAATCCTCGATCTGGCCCATCAGCCCGACGAATTCGTCGGCGTCGAGGACATGGTGACCGCGGCCAAGGTGATGGCCCTCGCGGCGATGCGGCTCCTGGGCGGCCCGCCCGACCGGGCGGACCCGCGGCTCACAGGATGAAGCGCGAGAGATCGGCGCCGGCGACGAGATCGCCGACATGGCGGGTGACATACTCGCGATCGATCACCACTTCGCTGCCGGAACGGTCGGAGGCGGTGAAGCTGATCTCCTCCACCAGCTTCTCCATCACCGTCTGCAGTCGCCGCGCCCCGATGTTCTCGACCTTGGCATTGATCTCGAAGGCCAGCCGTGCGATCTCGTCGAGCGCCTCCTCGGTGAAGCCGAGACGCACCTCCTCGGTCGCCAGCAACGCCACATACTGCCGCACCAGACTCGCCTCCGGCTCCACCAGGATGCGCCGCAGATCGGACTGGCGCAGCGGGCTGAGTTCGACCCGGATCGGCAGCCGGCCCTGCAGCTCGGGCAGGAGATCCGAGGGCTTGGCCAGATGGAAGGCGCCGGAGGCGATGAACAGGATGTGGTCGGTCCTGACCGCGCCGTGCTTGGTGGCCACGGTGGTGCCCTCGATCAGCGGCAGGAGGTCGCGCTGTACCCCTTCGCGGCTGACGTCGGCGCCCATCCGCCCTTCGCGGGCGGTGATCTTGTCGATCTCGTCGAGGAAGACGATGCCCTGCTGCTCGGTGGCCTCGATCGCCTCCCGGACCACCCGATCCTGATCGAGCAGCTTGTCGGCCTCCTCGGCGACCAGCACATCGTAGCTTTCGGCCACCTTCATCCGTCGCTTGCGCATGCGCTGGCCGAACGCCTTGCCGAGAATGTCGCCGAGATTGATCATGCCCATCTGGGCTCCGGGCATGCCGGGAATCTCGAAGGTGGGCAGGCTGGTGCCGCCGGTGTCGAGCACCTCGAGCTCGACCTCCCTGTCGGCCAGCGCCCCCTCGCGCAGCATACGGCGGAACTTCTCGCGGGTCTCGCGTCCCGCCTGGGGTCCCACCAGCGCATCGAGCACCCGCTCCTCGGCATTGCGCTCGGCCTGGGCCATCACCTCGCGCCGCAGCCGGTCCCGGGTCAGCTTGATGGCGATTTCCGTGAGGTCGCGGACGATGCTCTCGACATCGCGACCGACGTAGCCGACCTCGGTGAACTTGGTGGCCTCGACCTTGAGGAACGGCGCCTGGGCGAGCCGTGCCAGACGGCGGGCGATCTCGGTCTTGCCGCAGCCGGTGGGGCCGATCATCAGGATGTTCTTGGGCAGCACCTCCTCGCGCAGCACCTCGTCGAGCTGCTGGCGCCGCCAGCGGTTCCTGAGTGCGATCGCCACCGCCCGCTTGGCGGGATCCTGGCCGACGATGAAACGGTCCAGCTCGGAAACGATCTCGCGCGGAGTCAATGCGGTCATCGGAGTTCGATCTTCTCGAGGGTCAGGGCGTGATTCGTGTAGACGCAGATATCGGCGGCGATGGCCATGGCCTTGCGGGCGATCTGCTCGGCATCGAGATCCTCGAGATCGAGCAGTGCCCGGGCCGCGGCCAGGGCGTAGTTGCCGCCCGAGCCGATGCCGATCAGCCCGTCCTCGGGCTCCAGCACGTCGCCCACCCCGGTCAGCAACAGCGAGATCTCGGCATCGGCCACCGCCATCATCGCCTCCAGGCGGCGCAGATAGCGGTCGGTCCGCCAGTCCTTGGCGAGCTCCACGCAGGCGCGCGCGAGTTGCCCCGGATGTCGCTCGAGCTTGGCCTCGAGGCGCTCCATCAGGGTGAAGGCATCGGCGGTGCTGCCGGCGAAGCCGACGATGATCCTGCCGTCGCCCAAGCGGCGGACCTTGCGCGCATTGCCCTTGACCACCGTCTTGTCGAGGGTGACCTGGCCGTCGCCGGCGACCACCACCTGATTGCCCTTGCGCACGGACAGGATGGTCGTGCCGTGCCAAGCGGATCTGCCGTCCATGGAGTCTGGAACCTTCGCCCGAAGCGTTACTGGGTGCCGCCGACGCGCCGCCCGCGGCTTGGCCCGATGTGGCGTGCCGGAAGGCGGGGGTCAAGACGGCAGGACGCGCCGGTCCGGCCGTCAGAACATCGCTGCCTCCAGCGCTCGTGCTTCGCTGCAGGGACGGGCGAGCCCCGAAGGCGGCTCGCTGCCCGCCATCCAGGCCAGAATATCGGTCCACACCCGCCGGCGCTGCAGATCGCGCAGCAGCATGTGCCAGCCCTCCGGGTAGACCACCAGTGTGCAGGGGGCGGCGGTGATGCGGGCGGCGAATTCGAGCTGCACTTCGGGAGGCACGATCTCGTCGTGCCTGCCGACCAGCAGCAGGGTGGGCGAGCGGATCGCTTCCGCGCGCGCCGAAGCGGCGTCCATCAGCCCCACCACCCCCTCGATCACCCGCACCTTGGTGCGCTTGATGAACAGCGGATCGCGAGCCAGCGCCCGCAGCATCTCGATATTGTCCGATGCCTGCCGCTTGAGCCCTTCCCCGGTGAATTCGAGATCGGGGAAGAGCCGTGCCATGATCCACAGGGTGAGCCGGTAGAAGGGATTGAATGCCGCCCCTCCCCACACCGCCGGCGCGCTCAGGATGATCCCGTCGGGCTGCTCCACGCCCTCCTGCGAAAAGGCGAGCACGACCACGGCACCCCCCATACTTTCGCCCAGCACATAGAGCGGCAGGCCCGGAAAGCGTCGCCGCTCGGCGGCCACCTTGGCCCGCAGATCGGCGGCCAGCCGCTCGGCGCCGGGCCAGGAACCACGGTCGGGATTTTCCCCGAAACCGCGCTGGTCGTAGGCGACGACCCGGATTCCCCGGGCGGCGGCGAAGCTGCCGAACATGGAAAACGCACCCTTGTGGTCGTTCATGCCGTGGACGGCGAGGATCACCGCACGGGGGTCGGTTTCGGGCTGCCAGACGGTTTCCGGGAGCGGGGGAGAAGCGACCGACGGCGCCGGCGGGCCGGACGCCGCGCAGCCGGTCAGCAGCAGAACCAGCAACAGGAATACCGGGCGCGACACCAGAGCGGGCGAACTCAGGCGCCGGCCGGCTGGCCGACCTCGGTGAGCCCGAGCAGCCGCCAGATGTCTTCCGGGGAGCGGCCGCGATCCCGCAGATGGCGCAGGGTGACGGCACGGTTGCGCTTGGCCATGCGCCGCCCCTGGCTGTCGGCGATCAGATTGTGGTGGTAGTAGCGTGGCGGATCGAGCCCGAGCAGGGCCTGCAGCAGCCGATGCACATGGGTGGCGTGGAACAGATCCTCGCCGCGGGTGACCAGCGTCACACCCTGGACGTGATCGTCGATGACCACCGCCAGATGGTAGGATGTGGGGATGTCCTTGCGGGCGATGACGATGTCGCCGAAGAGCTGCGGCTGCGCCTCGACCCAGCCGGCGCGGTAGTCGAACCACCGAAGCGGGCCGGTCAGGGTCAGCGCACGCTCGACATCGAGCCGCCAGGCGAAGGCCTCGCCCTGGCGCTGGCGGTAGTTGCGCTCCGCGGCATCGAGATGGCGGCAGATGCCGGGATAGACGAGTTCGCCCGAAGGCCCGTGCGGCGCCCTGCCCGCTTCCTCGACCTCGGCCCGGATCTGCTTTCTGGTGCAGAAGCAGGGATAGAGCACGCCGAGACGCGCGAGCTCCTCGAGCGCCTGGCCGTAGAGGTCGAGATGCTCGCTCTGGCGCCGCACCTCTCCGTCCCAGACGAGACCCAGCCAACGCAGATCTTCGAGGGTAGCGGCCTCGAAGGGCAGGCGGCAGCGCTGATGGTCGATGTTCTCGATACGCACCAGAAAGCGCCCGCCGGTCTGCCGCGCCGCCTCGAAGGCGAACAGCGCCGAGTAGGCGTGACCGAGATGGAGATATCCGGTGGGGCTGGGTGCGAACCGCGTCACATGCGGCGGCTCGCCTTCCAGTGGCAGAGGGATGCGGTCCGGCCCACGGAGGGGAGAGGCGACAGCGTTTCGGGTCTGCGACACGGTGGAACCGCCACGACGGTTGAGAACCTGATGCGCCACGATCATGATCGGCGGTGCGGTATCGCGCAAGTCGTTCGCCCCGGGAGATACGTCGAATGGTGCAGCTCAGCGGCCCGTATTTCGCGCCACGCGTGGGCACGGCGCCAAAAAAACTGGTGGTGTTGCTGCACGGCCTCGGTGCCGACGGCCACGATCTGATCGGGCTGGCACCCGAACTCGCCCGCTTTCTTCCCGAGGCCGGGTTCTTCGCGCCCGACGCTCCCTGGCCCTGCGACATGGCGCCGTTCGGCCGCCAATGGTTCAGCCTCCAGGACCGGCGGCCGGAAGCCATGCTGGCCGGCGTGGAGCGTGCCGCGCCGCTGCTCGACGCCTATCTCGATCATCTGCTCGAAACCCACGGGCTGACCGCCGCCGATCTGGCCCTTGTGGGTTTCTCCCAGGGAACGATGATGGCCCTGCATGTGGCACCGCGGCGGTCCGCACCGATCGCCGCTCTCGTCGGCTATTCGGGAGCGCTGATCGCTCCCGAGCGGCTGGAACGTGAAGTGGTCAGCCGGCCGCCGGTGATGCTGATCCACGGCGATGCCGACGAGGTGGTGCCGGTCGAGGCAATGTCCGCCGCGGTGGCGGCCCTGCAGCGGGTGCGGATCCCGGTGCAGTGGCTGGTCCGACCCGGGCTCGGTCATGGCATCGATCCGATCGGTCTCGCGGCGGGTGCGCGGTTCCTGGCCGACCTGCTGGGCTGAGCGCGTCGCCCGCTCATGCCCCGTTCGCGACCATCAGGCAGAGACAGGCGCTGTCCGTTTCCGCGCGCGGCGCATGGACGATCGAAGCATCGGCGATCCCCAGATCGCCGGTTCGCAGGATCCGATCCCGATCGCACAGCCCGCCTTCCAGAACCAGGGTGAGTTCGAGCCCCTCGTGTCCGTGGGCGGGCACCGAAGCTCCCGGCTCGAGACGCAGCAGACGCAGTTTCGCCCGCGGTTCACGGCCGACCGCCAGCGGCAGCTCGGCGAACGCCCCACAATGCCGCCAGCCCGCGGCCGCGAGCCGGGTGGAGAAATAGGGCCGCAGCGGCAGCGGCAGCGGATCCTCACCGGGATCGGAACAGGCGCAGTCCGGGTCCGATGCCTCCTCCTCGAGGGCGGCGAACAGACGGGCCCGGCAGACCGCGCCGACATCCTCGGGCCCCAGTTCGTCCAACACGAGACCGCCCAGGGCCTCGTAGATCCGGTAGCGGCGGCGGCTTTCCGGGCACAGGCACAGATGCGTGGCGACGACCAGCGCAACCGCCTCGGTGAGGTGACCGGCGGCATGGGCGATCAGGAGTTCGTCGAGATCCGTGCTGTCCGTCATGTCCGGGCAACCTTGTTCTCCGCGAAATAGTCGCGAAGCTTGGCCAAAGCCAGACGCAGACGCGACTTTACCGTGCCCAGCGGCAGTCCCAGCGCGTCGGCGATCTCGCCTTGGGGTTTTTCCTCGAGATAGTAGAGCCGCAGGATCTCGGCCTGCTCGGGTGGCAGCCGCGCGATCGCCGCGCGCAGCCTTTCCTCGAGCAGGAGGGCTTCGCTCGCGGCTTCGAGAGCCGCACCGGGCAGTTCGGCCGCTTCCTCCTCGCCGCCCGCTTCCGCTTCCACTTCCGCCTCCTCGGCCTCGGGCGGCCGCCTTTCGCGACGCAGCGCGTCGATGCGGCGATTGCGGGCGATGCGGAAGATCCAGGTACCGGGGGTGGCGCGGCGCGGATCGTATTGTGCAGCCCGCCGCCAGACGGCCAGCATCACCTCCTGGGTGAGCTCCTCGGCCTGCTGTTCATCGGCTCCGAGGCGGCGCAGATAGGCCTTCACCCGAGGCGCATAGTAGTCGAACAGCCGCCCGAAAGCCTCGCGATCGCGGCGTCGCGCCACCGCCAGAAGGTCCGCGATGCGTGCCTCTTCTTCCTCGGATCGGGTCATGCACGTACTGAAGCCCGACATCGGGCGCGGAGCAAGCAGGATCTGGTTCTGTCGGCCGGCGGCCGCGACGGGCCGGGCGCTCGGCTATTCGGCGCCCTGGCTGCGCAGCATGCTCAGCACACCCGCTCCCAGTGCCACCAGGAGGGCGCCGGCAAGACCGGTGGCGATGGCCGCCAGAAAGCGGCTCTTGATGGCTTCCCAGCCACGCGCCAGACGCACCGCCATGCGGACGCCTTCGGCATCCTCGAGCCCGAGCCTTCGGGCCAGGCTGTCGACCGCCCGAGCGGCCGCCTCGTCGGCGGTGGTACGGGCGATCTTCTCGAGCTCGATCAGCGCCTCGGCCTGGCGCACGGCGACCGCCTGGGCGATCCGCTGCTGCTCGTAGACGAGGGCGCCCCGTACATGGCCCGAAGGACCCC
>JALSRW010000473.1 GCA_026984595.1 Alphaproteobacteria bacterium | reverse complement strand
GCGACAACGCCCGGGAGCTCGACGCCCGCCTCGCGGAGCTGAAACGGGAGATCGCCACCCTGCTGGCGCCGGTACGCGAACGTCCCTTCCTGGTGCTGCACGACGCCTTCCGCTATTTCGCACGGGCCTTCGGGCTGCGGGCAGCGGGGGCGGTCAGCCTCTCCCCCGAACAGCCGCCCGGCCCGCGGCGCGTCGCCGAGATCCTGCGCATCATCCGCGCCGAAGGGGTGCGCTGCATCTTCACCGAGCCGCAGCTTCGCTCGCCCCTGTTGCAGCGGCTGGTGGCCGATACCGGACTGAAAACGGCCGTGCTCGATCCCCTCGGCGTCGGCCTCGAACCCGGCCCCGATCTCTATTTCCGGCTGCTCCGTCGCAACGCCGAAGCCGTGCGTTCCTGCCTCGAGAGTTAGGGGAGCCGGGCCTCGATCACAAACGGCCCGTCGCTCGCTGCCGCCCCCTCCAAGGCCGCCGTCAGCTCCTCGGCGGTCTCGACGGTGCGGCCGGGAACGCCGAAGCCCCGGGCCACCGCCACCCAGTCGATGGGCGGTCGCCCGAGCTCCGTCAGCCGCCGTGTCTGTTCGCCGGGCGCGTCGATGCCGGCCCGGGCCAGCTCGATCTGCAGGATCCGGTAGGCCCGATTGGCGCAGATCACGGTGGTGACCGGCAGCCCCTCGCGCGCCTGGCTCCACAGCGCCTGCGGCAGATAGGCGGCACTGCCGTCGGCCTCGAGATGGAGGACGCGGGCATCGGGCCGGGCCAGGGCCGCACCCAGTGCCAATGCCGTACCCTCGCCGATGGCACCGCCGGTAAGCGCGATCTGGGTGTGCGGACGGGCCGCCGCGGCGAGCTGTGAAAACGGTGCGGCACTGGAGACCGCGGTCAGCACCACCACCGCATCCTCCGGCAGATGGCGGACGATGGCGGCGGCCAGACGGTCGAGATCGAGCGGTCCCCGCGGCGGCTCCGGCGGCTCCGGCGCGGAGCCCTGCCAGGGGGCCTCGGCGCCCAGCGCGTCGGCCAGCCGCTGCAGGGCGCCGACCGCATCGTCGTCCGCTCCGGCGATGGTCAGTGCCCCGGGATGGCCGGAAAGGTAGCGGCTGGGCAGATGCCCGTAGCCGAAGAAGGAGACCGGCTGCCGGGCGCCGCAGAGGATCACCGTCTCGAAACGGTCGAATATCTCCTGGGCCTGTTCCGGAAAGTAGGGAAGCCGCGCGACCCGCGGCAGCCCTCTCCCCGTCTCCATCCGGGCGAAGCCCACCTCGCCCAGCAGCTCGGCACCGCTCCTGCGGGCGATGCGCCCGGCAACCGCCAGCCCCTCACCCCAGAGTGCGAGGCCGCCCAGAAAGAGGCAGGCCGGTCCGCCCCGACGCAGGCGGGCCGCGGCCCGCTCGATGACCGCCGCATCGGGCTCCGGGAAGGGTTCGGGTGGTTGCACGGGCGCCGCCGGCACCTCGGCCGCCTGCTGGAAATCGTGGGGGAAGACGAGGGTGGCCACCCGCCCGCGCCGGCTGGTCGCCGCCGCCAGCGCCGCCTGCATGGCGGAGGCGATCGCGGCCGGCGAGGCGATGTGCCGTTGCCAGTCGGAGACCGGCCGCGCCGCAGTCTCGATGTCCATGGCCAGCGGGGGATCGGCGGAGACGTGCCAGCTCGCATGATCGCCGATGACATTGACCACCGGCGAGCGGGCACGGCGGGCATTGTGCAGATTGGCGAGACCGTTGGCGAGGCCGGGACCGAGATGGAGCAGCGTCAGGGCCGGTTTCCGAGCCAGCCGGGCATAGCCGTCGGCGGCACCGGTACAGACATTCTCGTGCAGGCAGAGAACGGCGCGGATCCCCCCTACCCGGTCGAGCGCCAGCACCAGCGGCATCTCGGTGGTTCCGGGATTGGCGAAGCAGACCTCCACTCCGCCGCCGGCGGCGGTCGAGATCAGCCTTTCCGCACCGTTCATCACCGGACCTCCCATGCTCGACGTGCCCGGAGAAACGGCCGGGTCCCGAGAGACCCGGCCAGCTCCAAGGAATGAGGGAGGCTCGAGCCTCCTTCTAGCGGGTCTCCGTCCGGGGCGAAGTGATCAACGTCACAGTCGGTGCCATAGCGCGGCATTACGGTTCCCCTCGGTAAAAAAACAACGAATTCGAAGCACAGGGAGTTGCAAGCCGATGGAAAGCGGGCTTTTGTCGTCGCAATTCGAGCAATCCTTGCGGCCGCCGATGGGTCGCCGCGGGCTCGCGGCAACGAGAAACATGGCTC
>JALSRW010000472.1 GCA_026984595.1 Alphaproteobacteria bacterium | reverse complement strand
TACTGGCCGGAATCGCGCTCTTCCGGGAGGTTGCCCCGCCCCAGCGCCGACGAATCGCGCAGCAGGTTCATCTGCGCCGCTACGCGGCCGGACAGCTCATCGTCGCCCATCACGATCCCGACCGCGACGTCTATTTCGTCATCGAGGGACGGGTGCGGGTCACCCTGTTCTCCGAGGCGGGCCGCGAAATCGCCTTCCGGGACCTGGAGGCCGGAGATACCTTCGGCGAGCTGGCGGCGATCGACCGCAAACCGCGTTCGGCAAACGTGCTGGCCCTCACCGATTCCCTGCTCGGCAGCCTCGATCCCGATCTGTTCCTGGGCGCGGCATTGCACCACGCACCGTTGGGCGAGGCGCTGTTGCGGAAGCTCACCGGTCTGGTGCGCTCGCTGTCCGAGCGGGTCTACGAGTTCGGTCTGCCGGTGCCGGTGCGGGTCGGCCGGGAACTCCTGCGGCTCGCCCGTAAGGGCATGATCTCGTCGAGCGCCGCCCGCATCCGGCCGGTTCCCAAGCATGCGGATATCGCGAGCCGCATCAATACCCATCGCGAAGCGGTATCGCGCACCCTCGCGCAGCTCCAGCGCCTGGACATCGTTCGCCGCGGCCAGGGAGAACTGCTGGTGCCGGATATCACCCGCCTCCGGGCGTGGATCGAGAGCACCGAGCTCGAGCGCGCCCACGGAACGCCTCAGGGATAGCATCCGGCCACACGCGCCCGCAGCTTCACCAGGGCCAGTACCGTGTCGATGGTCGGCGTCGGCAGCCCCACGATGCGGCCCAGCTCCTGCACGGCGGTGACCAGGGCATCGATCTCCAGCGGCCGACCGCGCTCCAGATCCTGCAGCATCGAGGTTCTGTGGGCACCGACCGCCGCCGCACCCTCGATGCGGCGGTCGACATCGAGGGCGAAGCGCACCCCGAGCTTCTCGGCGATGGCCTGCGCCTCCAGCATCATCGCCCGGGCCACCGCACGGGTGCCGGGATCGGTGGCGATCACATCCAGCGTGGCGAGGGTCAGCGCGCTGATCGGATTGAAGCTCAGATTGCCCCAGAGCTTGAGCCAGATTTCGTCGCGGATGCGCGGCCGCACCGGCGCCTTGAAGCCGGCCGCGACCAGGGCGGCGGCGAGCCTCCGGACCCGCTCACTGCGCTCACCGCCGGGCTCGCCGAGCACGAAGCGGTCACCGGACAGAAGACGCACCACGCCCGGCGCCACCACTTCGGCGGCCGGATAGACGACACAGCCGATGGCCCGCTCGGGGCCGATCTTCTCCCATTGCACCCCGCCCGGATCGACGCTTTCGAGGCGCCTTTCGCCGTAGGGCGAATCGAGGCGATAGAAGTACCACCAGGGCACGCCGTTGGCGGCGGTGACAACCGCTGTCTCCGGCCCCAGCAGCGGCTGCATGGCATCGACCACCCTGGGTACCGCATTGGCCTTGAGGGCCAGGATCACATAGTCCTGCGGGCCGAACTCGGCGGGATCGTCACTCGCCGGGACCGGCACCGTGAAGCTCTCCTCGGCGGTTTCGAGGCGCAGGCCGCAGCGCCGCATGGCTTCGAGATGTGGGCCACGTGCGATCACCGCGATCTCCCCTACCCCGGCGCGGATCGTGCGCGCGGCCAGGAGCCCGCCGATCGCTCCGGCCCCGTAGATGGCGATCCGCATCAGGCCAGCCCCAGCCGCGCCGCGAGACCGATGCGCTGGAGCTTACCGGTCGGTCCCTTGGGAATGTCGGAGAGGAAGAGGATTCGCCGTGGCACCTTGAAATCGGCGAGACGTTCGGCGACGAAGGCGCGAAGCTCCCGCTCGTCGACCTCCGCCCCCTCGCGGAGCACGACGGCGGCGGCGACCTCCTCGCCGAGCTTGGGATGCGGCACGGCGAAGGTGACCACCTGCTGCACCGCCGGATGATCCATCAGCACGGTATCCACCTCGATCGGCGCGATCTTCTCGCCGCCGCGATTGATCATCTCCTTGAGGCGGCCGGTGAGGAACAGATACCCCTCGGCATCGAACCGGCCCTGATCTCCGGTACGGAACCAGCGCCGGCCCTCGGCCCTGAAGAAGGCCTCGGCATTGGCCTCGGGATTGTTCTCGTAGCCGGGGGTGACGTTGGGGCCGGAGATCACGATCTCTCCCTCCTCGCCCGGATTGCGGAACCGGCCCTCCTCGTCGAGGATGCGCACCAGCGGCCCGGCCTCGCGGCCCACCGAGCCGGGCTTGCGGGAAGCCGGCGGCAGCGGATTGCTGGTCATCTGGTGCGCGGCCTCCGTCATGCCGTAGGATTCGATGACCGGACAGGCGAAGATACGCTCGAGCTCGGCCATCACCTGCGGCGGCAGGGAAGCCGAACTGGAGCGCAGAAAGCGCAGCCCGGCCTCGGCGATCGCCTCGCCCTGGCGCGCCGCCCGTCCGAGGATCGCCTGGTACATGGTGGGGACGGCGGTGATCCAGCTCGGTCCGGCCTCGGCGATCCAGCCGAACAGGCGCAAGGCATTGAAACCCGGGGTCAGGAACACCGATCCGCCGGCGGCGAGCGAGCTCAGCACCGCCGCCACCAGACCGTGGATGTGAAAGAGCGGCATGATGTTGAGGCAGCGATCCTCCGGCGACAGGCGGAGGGTGGTGCCGATATGGCCGGCCGATGCCGCCAGGTTGCGATGCAGGAGCGGCACGATCTTGGGCCGCGAGGTGGTGCCGGAGGTGTGCAGCACCAGCGCCACATCCTCCGCGCCGGCGGGACCGGCCGCCTCCGGCTTCGCCGCCCTCCCCTCCTCGGCGGCGAGTTCGAACCAGCCGGCGGGAGCGCCCCGGGGGACCGAAAGCCGGAGGATCCGCGCTCCGTGCCGCCGGGCCACCGCGATCGCCGGGCTGTCGGCATCCTCCGCCACGATCAGCGCCCTGGCGCGGAGATCGCCGAGATAGAAATCGAACTCCGTTTCCCGGTAGGTCGGATTGAGCGGGGCGGTGGCCGCGGCGCAGGCCACCGAAAGGAAGGCCGCCGCCATCTCCGGACCGTTGGGCAGGACGATCGCCACCCGATCGCCGCGGCCGATGCCGAGCGCGCCGAGGCGCTCCACCGTCCGGTCCGCGAGTTCACGCAGCCCCCCGAAGGTCAGCGCTTCCCGGCCCGGCGCCAGCAGGGCCGGGCGACCGGCCTCTCCGCGCTCCAGCAGGACCCGGATCGTCGAATCGTGCTGCATGCATTCCTCCCCCGAAACACGCCGGTGCAGGATGGCGCCCCGCGAGGATTGATCAAGGGCTTTGCCGCGGCGTTGCGCGCGCTATCTCGCAGGCAGCACGACGGCAAGGGAGGCCATGATGTTCGCTCTTCCGCTGCGGATCGTTCTGCTGTTCGGCCTGGTGGCGGCCGGAGCCGTGGCCTGCGCCCCCTTCGGTCCCGACAATCGGGCCCGTGCGGCCAGTCCCGGCGAAATTCTGGAAAGCCGCAAGCAACGCTTCGTCCTGCACCGCGTCACCGACGGGCTCGAACATCCCTGGAGCCTCGCTTTTCTGCCCGACGGCGGGATGCTGGTGACCGAGCGACCCGGCCGCCTGCGCCGCGTCTCTCCCGAAGGCGTGCTCCACCCGCAGCCGATCGACGGCCTGCCGGAGATCTGGGCGCAAGGCCAGGGCGGTCTGCTGGACCTGGCACTCGATCCGGATTTCGCCGACAACCGGCTGGTGTATTTCTCCTATACCGCGCTCGCCGAGGACGGGCTGGCCGGCACCCGGGTGGCCCGTGGGCGTCTCGATGGCCGGCGGCTCGAGAACCTCGAGGTGATTTTCGTCTCCAACGGCCGCACCCCCACCGGGCGGCATTTCGGTTCCCGCCTGCTGTTCGACCGGAAGGGTTATCTCTACATCACCTCGGGCGACCGCGGCCGCCGCCAGCTCGCGCAGGATCTGCGGAGCCATGCCGGCAAGGTGCTGCGACTCCTGCCCGACGGCTCGGTGCCCCCCGACAATCCCTTCGTCGGGCGCGAGGATGCCCTGCCGGAGATCTACACCTGGGGCAACCGCAACCCCCAGGGCATGGCACTCCATCCGGCCACCGGAGAGGTCTGGATCCACGAGCACGGCCCGCAAGGCGGGGACGAGATCAACATCCTGAAGGCGGGCGCCAATTACGGCTGGCCGGTGATCACCTACGGCCGCGAATACGGTACCGGGCTGCCCATCGGCGAGGGCACCGCGAAGGAGGGGATGGAGCAGCCGCTCTGGTACTGGGTGCCTTCCATCGCCCCTTCGGGCATGGCGTTCTATACCGGCGACCGGCTCGCCGGCTGGAAGGGCGATCTGTTCGTCGGCGCCCTGCGCGCGCAGCTTCTCGTCCGTCTCGAGGTGACGGCCGACGGCGTCCGTGCGGAGGAACGCCTGCTGCGAGGCCGGATCGGCCGCATCCGCGACGTCCGCCAAGGCCCGGATGGTCTCCTGTATCTGCTGAACGATGCCGCCGACGGCGGCATCTGGACCCTGTCGCCCGCCCGGTGATACAAGAACGTCACACGAAACGTGTGATCCGCAACATCAGGGAGGAAACAACCATGCGAATGCAGACGGCCGCGCTGGCCATCGCCGGTACCCTTCTGGGCATGTCGGGTACCGTGTCCGCCGCCGAGATCGTCATTCGATGGGGTGACGTCATCGGCGGTTCCCATCCCCAGGTCCAGATGATCGACCGCGTCGCCGAAATGGTCGCCGAGAAGAGTGGCGGTCGCATCGAGATCCAGTCCTTTCCGGGCGGCCAACTCGGCGGCTCACGCGACATGATCGAGGCGGTGTCGGCCGGTATCCAGCAGATGGTCACCGAGGGCGCCGCCAATTTCGGCGAATGGGTGCCCTTCATCTCGGTGGTGGAAGCCCCCTACATCTGGAAGTCGCCCGAACACATGATCCGGGTCGTCAACGGCCCTCTCCTCGAGGAGATCAACAAGCGCCTCGTCTCCCAGGCGGGCATGCGGGCGCTGGTGGCGCTCTATTACGGAACCCGGCACGTGACCAGCAGCAACCGGGAGATCCGGAGCGTCGCCGACATGGCCGGCTTCAAGATCCGGGTGCCCGAGAACGAGGTGTTCAAGGCGATGGCCGAGTCCTGGGGAGCCAGGCCGACGCCGATGAACTTCTCGGAACTCTATCTCGCCCTCAAGCAGGGGGTGGTGGACGGCCAGGAGAACCCGCTACCCACCATCAAGGCGGGCAAGCTGTACGAAGTGCAGAAATACATCGTTCTCACTGGCCATATCATCACGCCCCGTCTGGTAGTGGTGAACGAGGCATTCTGGCAGGGTCTCTCCGAGGAAGACCGTGCCATCATCCAGGAAGCCGTTGCGGAGGCCGCCGCCTGGTCGGACGAAGAGATCAAGAAGGCGGAGGCGTCTCTCGTCGAGGAGTTCGAGGCCGCCGGCGTCACCATCATCGAGCCGGATGTCGAGTCCTTCCGAGAAGCGACGCTGGCCAAGGTGCCGCCGATGTTCGAAGACCGCTGGGGCAAGGGAACCTTCGAGCGCCTGCACAACGCGGAGTGACCGCGAACCGGGAGATACGGCGGTCGATCTTCGATCGGCTGCCCGAGAAACGGTCTCGGACCATGAAACTGGACATCTTCATCGACCGCGCCCTGCGCGCGGTCGCTCTTTTTCTCTTCATCGCCATCTTCCTCGTCGTTCTCGCGCAGGTATTCTTCCGGTACCTGCTCAACAGCCCGCTCGTCTGGAGCGAGGAACTCGCCCGCTATCTGTTCATATGGCTGTGTTTCACCGGCTGGGTGATCGCCACACGCGCGGACCATCACATCGCCATCGGCATCCTGCGGCAGCGCCTGCCACCGCTACTGCGACGGCTGCTCCATGCGGCGATCGAAGCCGGCCATCTGCTGCTCGCGGCGCTGCTCTTCTGGAACGGCTATCTGCTGCTGATGCGCAATCTGTCGGTCGGCACGGTCACCCTCTTCTTCCCCTTCGCCGTGGTCTATGCGATCGTCCCGGCGGCCTCGCTCCTGATCGCCGCCTCGGCCCTGCAGCGGCTCTTCGAGGGAAGCCGTAGCGAGGCCGCATGAACGAGCTCATGCTGATCCTCATGGCCTGCTGGCTCGCCGCCATCCTGGTCGGCGTGCCCATCCATCTGGCCATGGCGCTCGCCGGTGCGGCATTCGTCTGGCTGAGCGGCATTCCGCTCCTCGTGGTCGCGCAGAAGATCGCCATGGCAGCGAATTCCTTTCCGCTGCTGGCCGCGCCGTTCTTCATCTTCATGGGCAATGTCATGAATTTCTCCGGGGTGACGACCCGGATGTTCCGCTTCGCGACGGTCATGGTCGGATGGATGCGCGGCGGCCTCTGTCAGGCCAACATCATCGCCAGTGTCATCTTCGCCGGTATGAGCGGCTCCGCGGTCGCCGACGCGGGCGGGCTCGGCACGCTGGAGATCAAGGCGATGAAGGATGCCGGATATCCCGCCGATCTCGCCGCCGCGGTCACCGCCGCTTCGGCCACCATCGGCCCCATCCTGCCCCCGAGCCTGCCGATGATCATTTACGGCGTGACGGCCGAGACATCGATCGGCGGGCTCTTTCTCGGTGCGGTGGTACCGGGGCTGCTGATGGCCTTGATGCTGATGCTCACCGCCCGTCACCTGGCGGGAAGGCTCTCCCTGCCCGAGCACGACTTCCCCGGTCTCCGCGAACTGTGGCGGGCGTTCGTCGAAGCGGTCTGGGCACTGATGACACCGGTGGTGCTGCTCGGCGGGATTTTCTCGGGCA
>JALSRW010000471.1 GCA_026984595.1 Alphaproteobacteria bacterium | reverse complement strand
AGGGCACACCCTATCGGGCCCTGGCCGATGTCAATGTCCGTTCCGGGCCGGGCAACCGCTATGCGGCACGCCGCATCGCCCGCAAGGGCACGGTGGTGCGGGTGGTGGGCGAGAAGCTAGGCTGGAAGGAAGTCATCTTCGAGGACGGCGGGCGCGGCTTCATCTATCGCAAATGGCTGGAGCCGCTCGGCGACGCCGGCTAGCTACGGGGGGCGCCGGAACGGATACAACTCTGGGTTTTGTACGCCTTCCGTCCCGCTTGGCAACGACCTCACGGTGCTGTAAAGTTCTTGTTAACCTTTTCGCGGTAATCCTTGCTTTTGTGAGCTTTTCCGCCGGGGTGCGTCCCGGGACCAGGGTCGATTGCACTACGGAGGCGATGTGCAGAGCTCGAGACCGCGCAGGCTGGTCGGCTGGTTGTTGGCTCTGATATTGCTGGCGAGCAGTCCGGCGATGGCGCGGCCGCCGAGCGCCGCCATCGTCATCGACGCCGACAGCGGGGCGGTGCTCTTCGCGGAGCATGCCGACCGCCGCATCTATCCGGCGTCGCTCACCAAGATGATGACCCTCTACCTGGTGTTCGAGGCGCTCGAAAGCGGCCGCCTCGGGCTCGGCGACCGGCTGAAGATCTCGCGGCGCGCCGCCGGCATGGCGCCATCGCGGCTGGGGCTGCGGCCCGGCCAGTCGCTCACCGTCGAACAGGCGATCCTGGCGCTGGTCACGAAATCGGCCAACGATGTGGCGGTGGCGATCGCCGAACGGCTCGCCGGCAGCGAGCGGAAATTCGCCGCGCGCATGACGCGCAAGGCGCGCGCCCTGGGCATGCGGCGCACCACCTTCCGCAACGCCTCCGGTCTGCCCAACAGCCGTCAGCGTACCACGGTACGCGATATGGCCCTGCTGGCGCGTGCCCTGATCCGCCACTTCCCCCGCTACTATCGCTACTTTTCCCGCCGCAGCTTCACCTTCAACGGGCGCCGCTTCGGCAACCATAATCGTCTGCTCGGCCGCTATGCCGGGCTCGACGGGGTGAAGACCGGCTACATCCGGGCCTCCGGCTTCAACCTCGCGGCCTCGGCGGTGCGCGGCGGGCGGCGCATCATCGCCGTGGTCGCCGGCGGGCGTACGGCGCGGGCGCGCGATCGCCGGGTGGCCGAACTTCTCGATCTCGGCTTCCGCCGCCTGAAGATGCGTCTGGTGGCCAGCGCGCCGGTGCCGCGGCCGCGGCCGGGTGGCATCGTCCTGGCGAACGTCCGCAAGGCGGCGCCCCTGCCCACCGACCTCGCCTATCCGATCCCCGAAATGCGCAGCCGCAGCCTGGTGCCGCGCAAGGCCGTACGACCGGTGCTCGCCGCCCGGGCGAGGAGGGTCGAACGTCTCTACGGCGTGCAGGTGGGTGCCTACACGCGTGCCGCCCAGGCCCGGAAGATCGCCTATCGGGCGCGCAAGCTGGCCCCCGATCTGCTGCTCGACGCCAATATCGCCGTCAGCAAGCGACGTGGGCGCAGCCGCACCTTCTACCGGGCACGGATCGTCGGTCTCACTCTCGGCGAGGCGCGGGAGGCCTGTCGCGTCCTCAGGAGCCGCCGGCAGGACTGCCTGGTGGTGACCCTCGAGCGACCGGTCTGGGTGGCCGCCCGCTAGCGGCGAAATGCGCACCGGCGGTGACCTCGCGCCCCAGCCCGGTTCCCTCGCACAGTTCCGGCGTCTAGACTGGCCCCGCATCCGGACCGGGTCCGGTGGCAGCCGTTCTGTGGCTGCGACAGCGCCGGGGGAGACCACATGTTGCCGGAAACGTCCTCGTTCCGCGGTCGGGTCGCGGTCATCACCGGGGCGGCCCAGGGTGTAGGGGAGGCGACCGCCCGCCTGTTCGCGGCCCGCGGCGCCGCCGGACTGGCGCTCGTCGACCAGCAGGCGGAGCGG
>JALSRW010000470.1 GCA_026984595.1 Alphaproteobacteria bacterium | reverse complement strand
CCGCATTCCCCGGCGATGGGCGAACGCTACCCCATCGGCCGAGCGATTGGCAATGCAGCGCATGCCCCGGCAGCACGGCATCGCCGCTTGCCCCCGTCTCCGCCGGCGGTCAAACTGATCCGCGCGGTTCACGACCAAAGGGGGGATGGACATGTCCGATCGGCCGCTCTGGCAATGGAGTGCCTGCGATCTGGCGGCAGCCATCGCCGACCGGCGACTGCGGGCGCGAGAGGCGGTGGAAGCGGCGGTCGACCGCATGCGGACGCGCAATCCACGGATCAACGCGGTGGTCGACGATCTCGGCGATGCGGCACTGGCCCGGGCCGAAGAACTCGATCGCCGAATGGCGGCCTCCGGTCCGGTCGGGCCGCTGCACGGGGTGCCGGTGACCATCAAGGAGAACATCGATCAGAAAGGGCGGGCGACACCCAACGGGGTGACCGCCTTCCGGGACATCGTGGCGCCCGGGGACTCGCCGGTGGTGCGCAACCTCGAGCGTGCGGGGGCGGTGGTGATCGGGCGCACCAACACTCCCGAATTCTCCTTCCGCGTCACCACCGACAACGAGCTCCACGGGCGCACCCGCAATCCCTGGGACGAGCGCATCTCGCCGGGCGGCTCCTCGGGCGGTGCCTCGGCCGCGGTCATGTCGGGCATGGGAGCGCTCGCCCACGGCAACGACATCGGCGGCTCGCTGCGCTACCCGTCGATCGCCACCGGCGCTACCACGGTGAAGCCCGGGCTCGGACGGGTGCCGGCCTACAATCCTTCGGCGAAGGCCGAGCGCGGCCTGCTCGCCCAGATCATGTCGGTGCAGGGGGTGATCGCCCGTGAGGTACGCGATGTGCGCCTCGCCATGGGGCCACTCGTGGCCTGGGATCCCCGCGACCCCTGGATGGTGCCCATGCCCTTCGAGGGACCGTCTCTGGAGCCGCCGATCCGCGTCGCCTTCACCCGCGAGACCTACGGGTTCGATCTTCATCCGGCCGTGGAGGAGGCGCTGCTCTCGGCCCGCGACGCGCTCCGCGATGCCGGTTACCTGGTCGAAGAGGTGGAACCGCCGCTGGTGCGCGAAACCGCGCGCGAGGCATTGCGCTGCCTGATGGGTGAGGTACGGGTGCTGATGGAACCGGATGTGCGCAAATACGGCAGCGCCACCATCAATGCCATCTTCGACGAATATTTCCGCCAGTTCGAGCCGCATGTCGGCGACGAACTCCTGGCCGGGATGGCGCGGCGTGCCCATTACGTCCGGGAGTGGCTGCTGTTCCTGGAGCGCCATCCGCTGGTGCTGACGCCCTTCCTGCCGGTTCCGCACTACCGCTGGGACCGCGACACCGAGGGTGCCGAAGGGGTGCGGGAAGTGTTCGCCGACGGTCTTTACGGCATCTCGATGAACTTCCTGGGGCTGCCGGCGGGGATCGTCTCGGCTTCCATGCACGAAGGGCTGCCGGTGGGGGTGCAGATCGTCGGCCGGCGTTTCCGCGAGGATCTCATCCTCGATGCCCTGGAGGCGGTGGAACGCCGGGTCGGGGTG
This sequence comes from Alphaproteobacteria bacterium, assembly GCA_026984595.1. Taxonomy (GTDB): domain Bacteria; phylum Pseudomonadota; class Alphaproteobacteria; order Geminicoccales; family Geminicoccaceae; genus JALSRW01. Next base: position 387 of record JALSRW010000470.1, on the reverse strand, counting down.
ATGGCCGAGCGGCTGTTCGCACGGGAGGAGTGAGGAACGGCAACGGCCGGGAAGACTCCGTGGATGCCGGGCGGTTCCGGGCGCCGCTCTCGCAGCCGTGCGACTGCCGGGGAAGCGCGTGGGGCGCTGCCGCAGGCCGTTCCCGCCCGCAGCGGGCCGGGCCGAACGCCCCGCCGTAGCGCAAAAGGCGTGCCGGGATCGGTAGCCACTTCCGACCGGCAGTCCTGCCCCGGAAAACCGCCTCGCCCGCGGGAGCAGGGGGGCACTACTTCCGACATTCTGTCACCCGGAATGCCCTGCGACGGCGGTGATGGGCGGGAGGACGGGGGCCACGGCCCGTCTGACGAAATGTCATGCCGGGCACGGTTCGTCATGACGCAAAGCTTG
>JALSRW010000469.1 GCA_026984595.1 Alphaproteobacteria bacterium | reverse complement strand
CGGCTGAGAGGGCGGCGGGCCGTGACGACCCGCCTTCCTCCTCCTACCTACTCGGCGAAGCGCAGCGCCACGAAGCGCAGATCGCCCTTGCGGTCGACCAGCAGCAGCACCGACTTCTTGCCTTCCTGCTTGGCCTGGTTGACGCGGGCGAGCATCTCCGGCGGCGAGTTCACCTCTTCCTGGTTGACCTCGATGATCAGATCGCCCGGCTGCAACCCCTCTTCGGCGGCCGAACTGCCGGGATCGACATCGACCACCACCACTCCCTTGGCATCCTCGCCCAGCTCGAAACGCGAGCGGAGCTCGGCATGGAGGCTCGCGATCTTGAGCCCGAGCTCGGGAATCTCGGCGATCGCCGTCGGCCCCTCACCATTGCCCTGTTCGGCCTGGGCCAGTTCCTCGTCGGAGGGCAGTTCCCCGAGCACGGCGGTCAGTTCCACCTTCTTCCCCCGCCGCCAGACCACCACGGTCACCTTCTTGCCGATCTCGGTGCTGGCGACGATGCGCGGCAGCGCCCGCATCTTGTCGATCGGCTTGCCGTCGAACTCGAGGATCACGTCGCCGGCTTCGATGCCCGCCTTCTCGGCCGGTCCTCCCGGGGTGACGCTGGCCACCAGCGCTCCCCTGGCCGCATCGAGGCCCAGGCTTTCGGCGATTTCGTCGGTCACCGACTGGATACGCACCCCGAGCCAGGCGCGGGCGACGCGCCCCTTGCGGCGCAGGCTCTCGATCACCGGGCGGGCGAGATTGGAGGGAATGGCGAAGCCGATCCCCACATTGCCGCCGGAGGGCGAGAAAATCGCGGTGTTGATGGCGAACACTTTGCCCTCGAGGGTGAAGCTGGGGCCGCCCGAATTGCCGCGGTTGATGGCCGCATCGACCTGGAAGAAATCGTCGTAGGGGCCGGCCCGGATGTCGCGCCCGCGGGCGGAGACGATGCCGGCGGTCACCGAGGAGCCGAGCCCGAAGGGGTTGCCGATGGCCACCATCCAGTCGCCGACCCGGACCTTGTCGCTGTCGGCCCATTCGACGAAGGGGAAGGGCTCGTCGCGCTTGATGCGCAGCAGGGCCAGATCGGTCTTGGTATCGCGTCCCACCACCTCGGCCTTGTACTCGCTCTCGTCGTGCATGATGACGGTGATCTCGTCGGCATCGGCGATCACGTGGTTGTTGGTCACCACATAGCCTGCCGGATCGATGATGAAGCCCGAGCCCAGGGAGAAGGTGCGCCGCGGCCGCTGGGGACGGTCGCGATCGAAAAACTCCTTGAAGAACTCCTCGAAGGGCGAGCCGGGAGGAAACTGGGGCATGGGAAAGGCTTCACCGCCGCGGACCTCCTTGGTGGTCGAGATGTTGACCACCGCCGGCGCCACCTTGTCCACGAGATCGGCGAAGCTGCCCGGCGGCTGCTGGGCATCCGCCGCCTGTCCGGACAAGAGCAGCATCAAGGCGGCCAAGGCCCCCATCCAGCCCGCGTAGCGTCGCGCTTCACCCGTCTGTCGAAATTCCCGCCGCATTCTCTCCACTCCGCCAACCATCTCCGGCATGCACCCGGCATCTATAGCGCGCCGCCGTCCCCTGCCAAAGGGACATCCGCACCGGCCTCCCTCAGCCGCGGACCAGCCAGACGATCGCCACGCCCACCGCCGCCACGACCAAGCCGGCATAGCGGAGCTGCCCGCTGTCCATGGCCAGCGCCCGCGCGGCCGCTCGTTTCATGGCTTCGGGGAACAGCGCCCACAGCACACCCTCGATCACCAGAACGAGAGCGAGGGCGGTCAGCAGATCGCGCATGATCCGCGACCGCCCCCGGGCGGCATCACGACTGCCATGCCACCGGTCAGTCGGCGACCGCGTTCGGCGTCGAGGCCGCGGCAGCCGGCGCGCCGCCGGGAACCGAGGCCGAAGGTGTGACCGGTGCCTCCTCGACCTTTCCGGGCGCGTTGGTGTCGAGGCCCAGCCGGTTGAAGAAACGGAAGAACTCGCTGCGCGGCGACAGCACGAAATCCGTCTGCTCGTCGCCCAAGGATGCGCGATAGGCCTGCATCGATCGGTAGAAGGCGAAGAACTCCGGATCCTTGCCGAAGGCCTCGGCGAAGATGCGGATGGCCTCGGAATCGCCTTCACCGCGCAGCACTTCCGAATCCCGCTTGGCCTGCGCCACGAGCACCGTCCGCTCACGGTCGGCGCGGGCCCGGATGCGCTGCGCCACCTCCGCCCCCTGGGCGCGCAGCTCGTTGGCTTCCCGCAGACGTTCGGCCCGCATCCGGCGGAAGATCGCCTCGCTGTTTTCCTTGGGCAGATCGGCCCGCTTGATGCGCACATCGACGACCTGAACACCGAAGCGCTGGAGCTCGGTGTTGGTACTGTCGCGGATGCGCGCCATGAGCTTGTCGCGATCCTTGGACAGCAGCTCGAACAGCGACACCTCGCCCAGCACCGATCGCAAGGACGAGTAGAGGATGGGTTCGAGCCGGGCGATGAAGGCGGATTCACTGCCGACGCTCTGCCGGAAGCGAAGCGGGTCGGCGATCCGGTAGCGGGCGAAGGAGTCGACCACCAGTCGCCGCTGATCGCCGAGGATCACCTCGACCGGCGGCACGTCGAGACCGAGGACGCGCCGTTCGAAATACTCCACCTGCTGGATGAGCGGCAGCTTGACCTTGAGGCCGGGCTCCTTGATCACCCGCACCGGGTTGCCGAACTGCAGAACCAGCGCCTGCTGCGTCTGGTGGACGGTGTAGAGGGCACTGCTGGCGAGAAACAGCAGGATCAGGGCGGCGACGCCCAGTGCGATGGTCAGTTGCCGGTTCATTGGGCGCCTCCCGTCTCGCCGCGCTTGCGCTGCGCCCGTTCCTCCAGGGCCGGGAGCGGCAGGTACGGGATCACGCCCTGGCCGCCATTGTCGCTGTCGATGATCACCTTGTTGGCGCCCTGCAGGATCTCCTGCATGGTCTCCAGATAGATGCGCTGCAGGGTCACGTCCTTGGCCTGCGCATAGGCGGCCAGCACCGCCTTGAAGCGGGAAGCTTCACCCGTGGCCCGGGCGACCACCTCCTGCTTGTAGGCCTCCGCCTCCTGGATGATGCGCTCGGCCTCGCCGCGGGCCCGCGGAATGACGTCGTTGGCGTAGGCTTCGGCCTCGTTCTGCAGCCGCTCGCGGTCGGCCTGGGCCGCCTGCACGTCCTTGAAAGCGTCGATCACCGGTGCCGGCGGATCGGCCTTCTGGAGCTGCACCGCGCTCAACAGAATGCCGGCGCCATACTCGTTCATCAGCTTCTGGAGCTGCTCCTGCGCCTTCTGCTCGATCGCCCGCCTGCCCTCGGTGGTGGCCTCGAGAATGGGTGTGCGGCCGATGATCTCGCGCATCACGCTCTCCGCCGCGGCCTTCAGCGTCTGGGCCGGATCGCGGATGTTGAACAGGAAGTCCGCGGCATTGGAAATGCGCCAGAGGACCACGAAATTGATGTCGATGATGTTCTCGTCGCCGGTCAGCATCAGCGCTTCCTCGACCAGCTCGCGCTTGCCGGTGGCGGTGCTGCGGTACCCGATCTCGATGCGGTTGACGCGTGCCACCTGCGGCTTGACGACCTCTTCGATCGGCGAAGGCAGACGGTAGTGCAGACCGGGACCGGTCACCCGATCCAGTCGGCCGAAGCGCAGCACGACGCCCTCTTCCTCGGGCAGCACCCGATAGAAGCCGCTGGCCAGCCACAGGGCCACCACGGCGAGACCGACGAGAAGAATGATCCGCCGATTGCCGCGGCCTCCCCTGCCGCCGCCGGAGAAGATCCCCTTGAGTTTTTCCTGGGTCCGGCGCAGGACTTCCTCGAGATCCGGCTGCTGGCCGCCGCCGGGCGGCCCTCCGCCCCACGGCCCCTTGCCGCCGCCCCCGCTCTGCCACGGGCCCCCTTGCGTGTTCCAGGGCATGACGCTCTCACCTGCTGTGGATGGATGAGCGAGACCTGTTTCCGCTCGCGGCGGACCTCTCGCCGAAAAGGTGTTGGGCGACTATATCGGTCACTGTCAACGGGGGTTCAACCATGACCGCACCGAGCCAGCAGGAAATCCTTCGCCGTCTCGAGACCATCCGGCATCCTGAAAAGGGCAAATCCGTGGTCGAACTCGGCATGGTGTCGGGTATCGTGATCCGCGGCAGCAATGTCGGCTTCGCCCTCGAAGTCGATCCCGACCGGGCGGCGGAGCTCGAGCCGCTGCGGCGGGCCTGCGAGGAGGCGGTGCGGGCGATGCCCGGGGTGACCTCCTGTACGGTGGTGATGACCGCCGAGCGGGCGCCGGGCGGCCGTCCCGCACAGGGACCGCCTCCCTCCCTCGGCCGACCACAGCAGGCCGAGCCGGCCAAGCCCCTGGTCCCGGGCGTACGCGCGATCGTCGCCGTGGCTTCCGGCAAGGGCGGGGTCGGCAAATCCACCACGGCCATCAACCTGGCCTTCGGCATGGCCCGGCTGGGCTGGCGGGTCGGCATTCTCGACGCCGACATCTACGGCCCGTCGATCCCCCGCATGGCCGGAGCCAGCGGCCGTCCGAGCGCCCCCCGGGGCGGCAAGCTCAGACCGATGGAGAGCTTCGGCGTCAAATGCATGTCGATGGGCTTTCTGGTCGACGAGGATGCGCCGATGATCTGGCGGGGGCCGATGGTCCAGAGCGCGCTCCAGCAGATGCTGGGCGATGTCGACTGGGGGGAGCTCGATACGCTCGTGGTCGATCTGCCGCCCGGAACCGGCGATGCGCAGCTCACCATGGCCCAGCGGGTACCGCTGACCGGGGCGGTGATCGTCTCCACCCCACAGGACATCGCCCTGCTCGATGCGCGCAAGGCGATCAACATGTTCCGCAAGGTCGACGTGCCGATCCTCGGGGTGGTGGAGAACATGAGCTATTTCTGCTGCCCCAACTGCGGCCATCGCAGCGAGATCTTCGCCCATGGCGGGGCCAGGGACTGTGCCGAGAAGTACGGCGTCGACTTCCTCGCGGAGATTCCGCTCGATCCGGTGATTCGCGAGACCTCGGATGCCGGGCGCCCGATCGTCGTCTCCGCGCCCGAGAGCCCGCAGGCGCAGGCCTATCTGCAGTTCGCCATGACCGTGCGCGACAAGGTGGGCACCCTGCTCGGCGGCGAGGCCCGCAGCTTCCCCCGCATCGTCTATCTCTAGGAGTGGCTCGGGCACGGCCGGTGCACCGCCCGAACCGCCGAGCACGTCGGCTCAGACGGGATGTTCGACCGCCTCGAGGCGAGCGCGGGCGATCTCGATCGCCTGCTCGAGGCGCCGGCGCTCGGCCTCGCTCGGCTCCCTGGCGTCGGCCAGGTCCTCTTCGGCATCCCGCAGCCGTCGGCGCGCCTCTTCGGCATCGATCTCCTCGACCGGCTCCGCCTCTTCCGCGAGGATGCTGAAGCCCCGGGCGTTGACCTCGGCGAAGCCGCCGGCGACGAACACCCGCTTCGTCACCTTGTCCCCCTCGTAGACGCGGATCACCCCCGGCCGCAACAGGGCCACCAGCGGCGCATGCTGGGGCAGCACGCCGAAATCCCCCTCCGCCCCGGGAGCCACCACCATCTCCGCCTCGAGGCTCGCGAGCAGGCGCTCGGGGGCCACGAGCTCGAACGCCAGCTTCTCCGCCACGCCGTTTCCCCCTTTCCGTCCTACGCCATCTCGGTGGCGAGGCGCTTGGCCTTCTCGACCGCCTCGTCGATGGTGCCCACCATGTAGAAGGCGCTTTCCGGCAGATCGTCGTAATCGCCGTTGCAGATGCCCTTGAAGCCGCGGATGGTCTCCTCGACCGGGACCAGCTTGCCGGGGGTGCCGGTGAACACTTCGGCGACATGGAAGGGCTGCGAAAGGAAGCGCTGGATCTTGCGGGCACGGGCGACGATCAGCTTGTCCTCCTCGGACAGCTCCTCCATGCCCAGAATGGCGATGATGTCCTGCAGCGCCTTGTAGCGCTGGAGCGTCTCCTGGACCTGACGGGCCACCTCGTAATGCTCCTCGCCGACCACATCGGCCTTGAGGATGCGGGAGGTGGAATCGAGCGGATCCACCGCCGGGTAGATGCCGAGCTCGGCGATCTGCCGCGACAGCACGGTGGTCGCATCGAGATGGGCGAAGGTGGTGGCCGGTGCCGGGTCGGTGAGATCGTCGGCGGGCACGTACACCGCCTGCACCGAAGTGATCGAGCCCTTGCGGGTGGAGGTGATGCGTTCCTGCAGCTCGCCCATGTCGGTGCCCAGGGTGGGCTGATACCCCACCGCCGAGGGGATGCGGCCCAGCAGCGCCGAGACCTCGGCACCGGCCTGGGTGAAGCGGAAGATGTTGTCGATGAAGAGCAGCACGTCCTGCCCTTCCTGATCCCGGAAATATTCCGCCACGGTCAGCCCGGTGAGACCGACCCGGGCGCGGGCACCGGGCGGCTCGTTCATCTGACCGTAGATCAGCGCCACCTTGGAGTTCTCGGGATGCTCGAGGTCGATCACGCCGGATTCGATCATCTCGTGATAGAGATCGTTGCCCTCGCGCGTCCGCTCGCCGACCCCGGAGAACACCGACACGCCGCCGTGCGCCTTGGCGATGTTGTTGATCAGCTCCATGATCAGCACCGTCTTACCGACGCCGGCGCCGCCGAAGAGACCGATCTTGCCGCCCTTGGGATAGGGGGTCAGCAGATCCACCACCTTGATGCCGGTGACCAGCACCTCCTCCTCCGTCGACTGGTCGACGAAAGGCGGCGCCGGTGCATGGATGGGGGCGCTGGCCTTGGCCGTCACCGGCCCGCGCTCGTCCACCGGCTCGCCGATGACGTTGAGGATGCGCCCCAGCGTCTCACGCCCGACCGGCACGGTGATGGGTGCTCCGGTATCCATCACCTCGTGGCCGCGTACCAGCCCGTCGGTGGTGTCCATGGCAATGGTGCGCACGGTCGATTCGCCGAGATGCTGGGCCACCTCGAGGACCAGCCGGCGGCCGCCGATGTCGGTCACCAGGGCATTGAGGATGGCCGGCAGCGGACCATCGAACTGGACGTCGACGACGGCGCCCATCACCTGGGCCACCCGCCCGACCGCTACGTTTTCCTTGCTCACGGCGTCCGTCATATCGTCACTCCAAGACAAACCGTCGGCGTCAGAGCGCTTCCGCGCCGGAGATGATCTCGATGAGTTCCTTGGTGATCTGGGCTTGGCGCGTGCGATTGTAGTGCAGGGTCAGGCGATGGATCATTTCGCCCGAATTGCGGGTCGCATTGTCCATGGCGGCCATCCTGGCCCCCTGCTCGCCGGCGGCGTTCTCGACGAGCGCCCGGTAGACCTGCACCGCCAGATTGCGCGGCAGCAACTCGCCCAGAATGACCCTCTCATCGGGCTCGAATTCATAGACCGCGCCCGCTTCCTCCCCCGGCTCTTCCGCCTCGCGCCGCTCCACCGGAATGATCTGGTTGTAGGTCGCCACCTGGGTGATGACCGAGCGGAAACGGTTGAAGACGAGGGTGCAGACATCGAACTCGCCGGCCTCGAACAGTTCGGCGAGCCGCTCCGCGATCATCCGCGCATCGGCGAACTCCATGCGCCGCTTGCCGGCCACCCCACCGATGTAGTCGAGGATCAGATCGCCGTATTCGCGACGCAGCATGTCGCGCCCCTTGCGACCGACGCAGAGCAGCTTGACTTCCTTGCCGTCGGCCCGCAGCCGCGCGATCCGCTGCCGCGCGGCCCGCACGATGGAACTGTTGAAGCCGCCGCACAGCCCGCGATCGGCGGTCATCACCACCAACAGATGCACGGCATCCCTGCCGTTGCCCAAAAGCAGCCGCGGCGTTTCCGGCAGGTCCGGCACCTGGGCCGCCACATTGGCCAGAACCTCGGACATTTTCGTCGCGTAGGGACGCGACGCCTCGGCCTGCGCCTGGGCGCGCCGCAACTTGGAAGCCGCCACCAGTTTCATGGCGCTGGTGATCTTGCGCGTCTGCTTGACGCTGGCGATGCGGTTCCGGAGGTCCTTGAGGCTGGGCATCGGCCGACCTCAGGCGAAGGTCTTGGCGAACTTGTCGAGCAGCTCCTTGAGCCTCTTCTCGGTGGCTTCCTCGAGATCCCCGCTGCTGCGGATGGCATCGAGAATGTCCCGCCCCTGCTCGCGCAGCTCGTCGAGGAACTCCCGCTCGAAGCGCACCACCTCGCGCACCGGGATGGGATCGAGATACCCGTGGACCCCGGCATAGATGACGCAGACCTGTTCCTCGAGGGGCATCGGCTGGAACTGGGGCTGCTTGAGCAGTTCGGTGAGCCGCGCGCCGCGATTGAGCAGGCGCTGGGTGGCGGCATCGAGATCCGAGGCGAACTGGGCGAAGGCCGCCATCTCCCGATACTGGGCGAGCTCCAGCTTGATCCGACCGGCCACCTTCTTCATGGCCTTGAGCTGCGCCGCCGAGCCGACCCGCGACACCGACAGGCCGACATTGAGGGCGGGCCGGATGCCCTGATAGAAAAGATCCGTCTCGAGAAAGATCTGGCCGTCGGTGATCGAGATCACGTTGGTGGGGATGTAGGCGGAGACGTCGTTGGCCTGGGTCTCGACGATGGGCAGGGCGGTGAGGGAACCCGAACCGTGCTGCTCGTTGAGCTTGGCGGCCCGCTCCAGCAGCCGCGAATGAAGATAGAAGACGTCGCCCGGATAGGCCTCGCGGCCGGGGGGACGACGCAGCAGCAGCGACACCTGGCGATAGGCCACCGCCTGCTTGGAGAGATCGTCGTAGACGATCACCGCATGCATGCCGTTGTCGCGGAAATACTCGCCCATGGCGCAGCCGGAATAGGGGGCGAGATACTGCAGCGGCGCCGGTTCGCTGGCGGTGGCGGCGACCACGATGGAGTATTCCATGGCGCCGGCGTCCTGCAGGGTCTTGACCAGCTTGGCCACCGAGGAGCGCTTCTGCCCGACGGCCACGTAGACGCAGTAGAGCTTCCTGCTCTCGTCATCCCCCGCCGCTTCGTTGAGGCGCTTCTGGTTGATGAAGGTGTCCACCGCGATCGCCGTC
>JALSRW010000468.1 GCA_026984595.1 Alphaproteobacteria bacterium | reverse complement strand
GAGGATCCGGTCCCAGACTTCCTCGCTGACCTCCAGGGACGGGCAGATCTGCTCGGTCCCGGCATTGTTGACGAGAATGTCGATGCCGCCGAGATCCTCGGCCGCACGCTGCACCGCCCGGCGCAAGCCCTCGATGTCGCGGACGTCGGCGACATGGGCGACGGCCTGCCCGCCTGCCGCCTCGATGGCGCTCTGGGTCGCGGCCAGCACATCGGCGCTCCGAGCCAGAAGCGCCACCCGGGCACCGAAGCGGGCGAGACCTTCGGCCAGTGCCCGGCCGATGCCGCGGCTGGCTCCGGTCACCACGGCCCTGCGCCCCGTGAGCGAGAAATCGGCGACCACCGGTTCGAGCATCCCGTCCCTCCCCTGGTTCCCGCCATCCTGCCCCGGCCGCGCCGGGATGCAAGAGGGTGCCACTTGCGGCCTTGCCGATCGCGCGCCCGCGCGTCACCCTGTGGCCGGTCGATGAATGGAGGAAGGCGGCTTGAAGAGGGAAGGTGCCGGGCGGCCGCGGGCGGTCGAACCCATGGTGCGGGTGGAGAAGGTCAGCAAGCGTTTCGACGATGTGCTGGCGGTGGCGGATGTCGATTTCACCCTGGAGCGGGGCGCCTTTCTCACCATCCTCGGCCCCTCGGGCTGCGGCAAGACCACCCTGCTGCGGATGATCGCCGGCTTCATCGAGCCCAGCGCCGGCGAGATCTGGATCCATGGTCGCCCGGTCCGCGATCTCCCGCCCTACCGCCGTTCGGTCGGCATGGTGTTCCAGCGGCTGGCATTGTTTCCCCACATGACGGCGGCGCAGAACATCGCCTATCCGCTCAGGATGCGCGGCTTCCCGCGCGAGGAGACGGCGGCCAGGGTGGAGCGCTATCTGCGCCTGGTGCAGCTCGAGGGGCTCGGCGAGCGACGCATCCACGAGCTCTCGGGAGGCCAGCAGCAGCGCGTGGCGATCGCCCGGGCGCTGGTCTTCGAGCCCGATCTGCTGCTGCTCGACGAACCCCTGGCCGCTCTCGACCGCAAGCTCAGGCAGGAGATGCAGCTCGAGTTCCGCCGCATCCAGCGCGAGCTCGGGGTGACCACCGTCAACGTCACCCACGACCAGCGCGAGGCGCTGGTGATGTCGGACCGGATCATGGTCATGGATGCCGGCCGCATCCAGCAGATGGCGGTGCCCGAGACCCTGTATCACCGGCCGGAGAACCGTTTCGTCGCCGGCTTTCTGGGGCTCACCAACTTCCTCGCCGGCGAACTGCTCGACAGCCACCGGGGCCATGCCCGGTTGCGCATCGGCGACATGCGGCTCGGCGGGCGGGTGGCCGACCCCTCGATCCCTCCCGGTGCGCGGATCGAGGCCGCACTCCGGGCCGAGCGCCTGCGCATCCTGGAGGAGGATCCGGGCGAGGGATGGGACACGGTCGAGGCCGAGATCCTCGAAGTCATTTTCGAGGGGGAACGGCTCGTCTATAGTGCGCGCGCCGAGACCTTGGGCGATGTTCCGCTGCGCTTCGTCGATGCCGATCCCCTGCGTCACCGCAGGCACCGGCCGGGGGAGCGCGTGCGGCTCGGCTGGCGGGCCTCGGACCTGATGATCTTCCGAGCCGAACCCGAAACGGCAACAACGGTCGGCCAACCGGAGAGGGAGGACAATGCATAGCAAACCCCGCAATCTTCGTCTGCCACGCCGGCGCTTCCTGACGAGCACCGCCGCCACCGCCATCGCCGCTCCCTACCTGCTGCGACTGCCGCGGGCGCTGGCCCAGGAGAAGCCGGCCGAGATCATCGTCCGCGCATGGGGCGGGGTGTGGGTCGAGGCGCTGAAGAAGGGGGTGTCCGATCCCTTCACCGCCATGACCGGCATCGAGGTGCGGCACGATCTGACCGAGGACAACGAGATCCGCCCCAAGATCTGGGCGGCCGTGGACCAGGGCCGGATGCCGCCCATCCATGTCAACTGGGACACCACCACCAACGCCACCAAATCGGCGCTGCGGGGGGTCACCGAGGATCTGGGCGACCTCGCCAATCTCGAGGGGCTCCTGCCGCTGGCGAGACCCGTGGGCCTCGAGGGATGGCCGCTCGTCAATGTCTATTCCTATGCCTATGTGCTGGCCTACAGCCAGAAGGCCTTCCCCGAGCGGGCGCCGGAGAGCTGGAACGCCATGCTCGATTCCGCCTTCCGCAAGCGGGTGGCGATGTACGACGATGGGATCGGCCTCTTCGCCCCGGCCCAGATCGCCGGTGGCGGCAGGTTCGAGGACATCCCCGACAACATGGAGCCCTGCTGGAAGTACTTCCGCGCGCTCAAGGCCAACGAGCCGCTCCTGGGCGAGGATCCGGACTTCACCAACTGGTTCCAGAACCACGAGATCGACCTCGCCTGCACCATCATCTCCAACGCTCGCGAGGCCAGGCAGAACGGCATCGCGGTCTCCTGGACGGTGCCCAGGGAGGGGGCCACACTGGATACCGATGCGCTGTGGATCCCCAAGGGACTGCCCGAGAACGAGCTCTACTGGGCCAAGCAATACGTGAACTTCGCGCTCTCCGCCGAGGCCCAGCAGGTGTGGTGCAACGCCCTCGGCCTGCCGCCGGTGCGCCCCGGACTCGAACCGCCGGCCGATCTCGTGGGCGACATCGCCTATCCGGCCAGCGAGGCGGATCTCGATCGCTTCCTGCGCATCCCCACCCCGGTGCTGGTCGAGCACGAGAGTAGCTGGTTCGAAAAAGTGAATGAAATCATGCAGGGCTGACATCGGGGCGGGGGGCGGTCGGGCCGACCGTCCGGTCGGTCTGCGGCTGCTCGATCTCGCCGAGAGGCTGCGGGCGGGGCTCTTCCCTGCCCGCTTCTCGGTCTGGACGCCCTATCTCTATCTGCTGCCGGCGACCCTGATCACCGGCATTCTTGCGATCGGGCTCGTCGAGATGGCGGAGACCAGCCTCCATGTGCTGAACCGGGCCACCTTCCGCCTCGATCCCGCCTACACCACCGCCAATTATACCGCGGTGTTCGCCAAGCCGGTCTATCTGCACATCATGCTCAAGACCGGCCTGGCCGCATTGCTGGTGACCGGCTTCACCCTGCTGCTGGCCTTTCCCTATGCCTACCATCTCGTGCGCACGCCGCACCACCGGCTGCGCCGCTTTCTGCTGATCGCACTGTTCCTGCCCTTTCTCCTGGGCCAGGTGATCCGCGCCTATGGCTGGCTCATCGTGCTCGGCAAGCAGGGCCTCCTCAATGCCGCGCTGGAGCTGATCGGGCTCGGTCCGGTCTCCCTGATCTACACCTACAGCGGCGTCGTGCTGGGGCTGGTACAGTACATGCTGCCCTTCGCCGTCCTCCTGCTGGCACCGGCCCTGACCGCCATCCCCCACGAGGTGGAGCTGGCTTCCCACAGTCTCGGCGCCACTCCCTGGCGGACCTTCCGCCATATCGTCCTGCCCCTGGCCCGGCCGGGGCTGGTGGCCGCCGGCGTCGTCGTCTTCACCCTCACCGTCACCGATTTCGCCATGCCCGAGATCATGGGCGGCGGGGCCAACGATTTCATCGCCAATGCCATCTACGACGCCTTCTTCCAGCTCAGCGACGCCGGCATGGGCGCGGCGCTCGGAATCGTGCTGACCGTCTTCGCCAGCCTGATCGTGGCCGTCGCCTTCCTTCTGGTCGGGGTCGCCGCGCTCGGCCACGGGGCGCAGCAGAAGCCGCGGGTGCGGCCATGAGACGGGGGCGCGGTCTCGAGCGTCTGATCGTGGCGACCGTGGCCTTCGATCTGCTGTTCCTCGCTCTGCCCACCCTGGTGATCATCCTCGCCTCCTTCACCGCGGGCCGCATCGTCGCCTTCCCGCCGGAAGGATTTTCCCTGCGCTGGTACCAGGCCATCCTGGAAAAGCGCGCCTTCGTCGATGCCTTCGCCCGCAGCGCCTATGTGGCCACCGTCTGCACCCTCATCAGCCTGCCCGCCGGAACCCTGGCGGCGTTGGCCCTGGCCCGCTGGCGGCTGCGTCACGCGCTCGCCTGGCAGCTCTATCTGCTGCTGCCCTTCACCATCCCGCTGGTGGTCTCGGGGCTGGGGATGATGCTGCTGTTCGGCCGCATGGGCTTGCTGGGCATGCTCTGGCCGGTGGGCCTCGCGCTGACGGTGATCAATCTGCCCTTCATGATCTGGGGGGTCGCGGCCTGCGTGAACCGGCTCGATCCCGATCTCGAGAACGCCGCCGCCAATCTCGGGGCGCCGCCGCTGCACGCCTTTGTCACCGTCACCCTGCCGGCGGTGATGCCGGGCATCGTCACCGGCGGTCTGCTGATGTTCATCCTCGCCTTCAACGAATTCATCGTCAGCCTGATGCTGGTCGATGCCCGCACCGTCACCCTGCCGGTGCTGATGTACAACTCCATCCGCTCCACCATCACCCCCGATCTCGCGGCGTTGTCGGTAATCTACATCCTCGTCGCCGCCGTCACCGTGTGGCTGCTCGATCGCCTGGTCGGGCTCGAAACCTTTCTCCGTTCCCGCTGATTCGGAACCCAGCGCCATGACCGCCACCCCTGCCATCATCGAGTACGAGAAGCTGAGCCCGACCGAGCGCGAACGCCTGCTGCAGCGGGCCGAGCACGATCTTTCCGATATCATGGACCGCGTGCAGGCGATCATCGGTGCGGTGCGCGACGAGGGCGACGCGGCGTTGGCCCGCTTCGGCCGCGAGTTCGACCGTGCCGACGTCTCGCCGACCACACTCCAGGCCGGCCCCGAGGAGTTCGAGCGGGCTTTCGCCGACATCGAACCCGAGCTTCTGGAGGCGATCGAGTACGCGGTGGCCAACATCCGCCGCTTTCACGAAGCCCAGAAGCCGCAGGCGATGTGGCTGATGGAAACCCGCCCCGGTGTGCTGGCCGGCGAGCGCAGCACCCCGATCCCTTCGGTCGCCTGCTATGTGCCGCGCGGCAAGGGGGCGTTTCCCTCGGTGATGATGATGACCACCGTGCCGGCGGTGGTGGCCGGCGTTCCCGAGATCGTCGTGCTGACGCCGCCGACGCCGGAGGGCTCGGTGGACGCGGCGAGCCTGGTGGCCGCCCGCCTCGCCGGGGTCGAGCGGGTCTACAAATGCGGTGGTGCGGCGGCGGTGGCGGCCGCCGCCTTCGGCACCGCCACCGTACCCCGCTGCGCCAAGATCGTCGGCCCCGGCAGCCCCTGGGTAGTGGCCGCCAAGCGCCTGCTGGCCGACCGCATCGACACCGGCCTGCCGGCCGGCCCGAGCGAATCCATCGTTCTCGCCGATGCCACCGCCGATGCCGAGATCGCCGCCATGGATCTGCTGATCGAGGCCGAGCACGGCCCCGACAGTGCGGCCTGGCTGGTCACCGACAGCCGCCCCCTGGCCGAGGGGGTGGTCCGCGCGCTTCCCGGATGGTGGGCCAGGATGGGCGAGCAGCGGGTAGCCTTCTCGCGCAGCGTGCTGACCGGCCGCCGCGGAGGCATCCTGCTGGTGCGCGACATGGAGCAGGGGGTGGAATTCGTGAACGCCTTCGCTCCGGAGCATCTCGAGATCCTGAGCGCCGATCCCTGGGCACTGGCCGGCCGTATCCGCCATGCCGGGGAGATCCTGCTCGGCCGCGACACGCCCATCACCCTCGGCAATTTCGTGATCGGTCCCAACTGCGTGCTGCCCACCGGCGGCCATGCCCGTACCCATTCGCCACTGTCGGTGCACGATTTCCTGAA
>JALSRW010000467.1 GCA_026984595.1 Alphaproteobacteria bacterium | reverse complement strand
TCGATCGCCTATGTGACGGCCGATGCCCATGCCGAACTCGCCCGTCACGCCGGTGTGCTGGCCAGGTACGAGGGCTTCGACGCCCATGCCAACGCGGTCTCCGGGCTGCGCCCGAAAGGCGCGGGTCGCTGACCGCCCGCCGGCGGCGCAGGAACGCTATTCGATGACCGCGATGTGCAGGGGCTCGGCGAGGCCGGCGACGGTGCGGGTCTTGCGGATCTTCCAGCGCCGCCGGCCGGCATAACCCTGGGCGCAGGCGAGTTCCAGCATGTCGAGCGGGACGATCGCCCGCACCGCCTCCACCTTGCAGTGCTTCTCGAGCTTGGCGGCGAGATTCACGGGCTCGCCGATCACCGTATATTCGAGCCGCTGGCTGTCGCCGACCGTGCCGAACATCACCCTGCCCGTGGCCGCCGCCGCCGCCACCTCCGGCGCCGGCAGCCCCTCGCGGCGGCGCTCCTCGCGCCAGCTCTCGCCCGCCGCCAGCACTTCCTCGATCGCCAGCATGGCTTCCAGAACATAGCCGTCCGAGCCCCTGGCCGCGCCGAAACTGGCGAGGATGCCGTCGCCCATGAACTTGTCGATGCTGCCGCCGCAGCCGCGCACCGCCGCCACCGTGCGGGACTGGTATTCCGACAAAAGACGCATCACCTCGGCCGGCTCCAGCCGGCTGGCCATCGGCGTGAAGCCGCGCAAATCGATATAGAGAATCGCCGCTTCCCGCAGCTCGGCCTGGCCCGGGGCCAGCTCCTCGTCGGTATCGGTGATGCGTCCCGCCACCTCCGGGGCGAAGAAGCGCGAGAGCTCCTGGGCCGCCTGATGCTCGATCGCCGCCCGCACCAGCAGCTTGCGGGCGCGGTGCAGCGCCAGAGCCAGAATAGCGGTCACCATCAGGATCGATACCACCTTGTCGAACTCGGCGCCCAGCAGGATCTTGAAGGAGGTGGTGTATTCGAGATAGTTGCGGGTGATCTCCATCTCGCCCTGTCCGATCACCGCATAGCCCAGCAGCACGAGCCAGCCGACGGCGCCGGCGACGCCGCAGAGGATCACGTAGGTGGGCTCGAAGCGCAGCGCCCGCAGCGCGATCAGGATGAAGATGTACATCAGGGTCGGCGCCTTGAGATAGATCGCCGGCGGCGCCTGGTACTGGAGATGGAAGCTCCAGATGGTGACCATCAGCAGAGCCACATCGACCACCACCGAGAGACAGAGAAAGCCCGGCCCGAGCCGGCCGCGGAGGGCGAGCGCGAAGCGTACCAGGGTGAAGGCGGTATAGGCCACGAGCGCGATCGGCACCGGCTCGAAGGGAACGTCCGGCGGGAAGGCCTTGGGAGCGAGGCTGTAGAGGGTGGCGAAGGTGGCCACCGCCAGAAGCTGGATGCAGCTCACGATGATCTCGCTGCTGTCCTGATCGCGACGGATGGCTTCGGCGACACGGGCGGGAATCCGGGACGGCGCCGGAGGCCCCAGGAGCAGATGTGCGAGACGTCGAAGCCAGCCCGAGGGCACGGGGCCACGCATGGATCGGGTCGCCGGATTCACACTCGTGGTCCGTTCTCCGGAAAGGGAGCGGGGGTTGGCAATTCGCCGGCATCATGCCCGTTTCCCGCCTTCGGGAACAAGAGCCGAAACCTCGCATCCCGTCAGAAGCGCGTGAAGCCGGACGGCAAGAACCGGGCCGGCGGGAGCCGCGCGGCTTGCATTGCTGCAATGCAAAAAACTCGCTTCTCCCGCGCTTCGCCGGTCGCCATATGCTGCGCGGCCCGGTGAATGTCCGCCGGAGCCGAATGCCTGCAGAAAGGTCGAGAGCCATGTCGGTACAGATTGCACGCCCGGGAATCACCATCCGGGAGCCCGAAGGAAGGGGCCGCTTGCGGGAAGCCCTCGGCAAGCGTCTCGCGGCTCTGGTCGAGCGTCTGAAGCGCCGGATCGAGGAGGAACGCCGCTACCGGCAGACGGTGCGCGAGCTGGCGGGCCTCGATGATCGCGAGCTCGACGATATCGGCATCAGCCGCGCCCGCGTTCGCGAGCTCGCGCGCGAGCTCGCGCGCGCGGAACGGTGAGCGGCACCGCCAGAGGACCTGCGTTTCCCGGCCGACCGGCCGTCTTCGGAAGAAGGCGGCCGGTCGTGGTTTCGGCCGGGAACGAGTAGGCCCCCGCCCTTGCGGACGGGGGCCTTTCGGGCGCCGGGGGAGGCGCTGCGCCCGAACTCCTGTCGTCTGCCGCTACTGGCGTCGCAGACGCTGTTCCTGCTCGGCGAGCTTCGCGTCCAGCTCGGCCTCTTCTTCGAGTTCTTCCGCCACCTCTTCCTCGAGCTTCGCGGCCTGCGGCTCCCGGGAGCGGTCGCTGCGCGCGAACTCGGCGAGCTCCGCGCTCAGCTCCTCCAGCTCCTTGCCGCCGGCCATCATGTTCAGGAGCTGCTCGCGGGTGATCTCGTCCTTGCGGAAAGTGCCCAGAGTCTTGCCACGATTCAAGACCGTAAACGCATCTCCCACCGCCCAGGCGTGATGGACGTTGTGGGTGATGAAGATGACCCCGAGATTGCGCGCCCGCGCCTGGGCAACATAGCGCAGCACAACGGATGCCTGCTTGACGCCGAGGGCCGAGGTGGGCTCGTCGAGGATCAGCACCTTGGCTCCGAAATAGACGGCACGGGCGATCGCGACACATTGTCGCTCACCACCCGAAAGCGTGCCCACCGCCTGGGTCGGGTCGCGGACATCGATGCCGATCTTGGCCATCTCCTCCCTGGCGATGGCATTGGCCCGCTTCATGTCGAGGCGCTCGAACAACCCCTTGCCGCGGGCCACCGAGCGCTCCCGTCCCATGAAGAAGTTGCGGGTGATGCTCATCAACGGGATCATCGCCAGATCCTGGTAGACGGTGGCGATGCCCCGGTCGAGCGCATCGCGCGGACTCTCGAAGACGATGGGTTCGCCTTCCAGCAGGATCTGCCCCTCGGTCGGCTTGTGGACGCCGGAAAGGGTCTTGATCAGGGTCGACTTGCCGGCGCCGTTGTCGCCGAGGAGGCAGTGCACCTCGCCCGGCCAGACGGTCATCGACACGCCGGAAAGCGCGATCACCGTGCCGAAATGCTTGGAGACGTTCTGCACGTCGATCAGGGGAGTTCCCGCCATCACCGGCCCTCCGTCGCCTTGCGCCGCACATAGTTGTTGAACAGCACGGCGATCAGCATCATCACCCCGAGAAACACCTTGAACCAGTCGGTGTTCACCCCGGTGTAGAAGATGCCCATCTGCACCGTGCCGAAAATGAGCGCACCGAAGGTGGCGCCGACCGCCGAGCCGTAGCC
>JALSRW010000466.1 GCA_026984595.1 Alphaproteobacteria bacterium | reverse complement strand
GCAGTCGGCGCTGCTGCGGCAGATCGGGCCGATATGGTCGAGGGTGAAGGAGAGCGGCATGCAGCCGGCGCGGCTGACCCGGCCGTAGGTGGGCTTGATGCCGACCAGATTGCAGAAGGCCGAAGGCACGCGGATCGAGCCTCCGGTATCCGAGCCGAGGGTCGCGAAATTGAGCCGTGCCGCCACCGAGGCGGCGCCGCCACTGGTCGAGCCGCCGGTCAGCCGCTCCGTGTTCCAGGGATTCTTCGGGGTGCCGGTCCAGGGATTGTGGCCGGTGATGCCGAGCGCCACCTCGACCATATGGGTGCGTCCCACATCGATGGCGCCGGCGGCATCGAGGCGCTCCAGCACGGTCGCCGTGACCGTGGGACGGAAACCGCGGAACAGGCGCGAGCCGCACTCGGTGAGTTCGCCCTTGCGGTAGAACATGTCCTTGTGCGCCAGCGGCACCCCGTGCAGCGGACCGCGCAGCCTGCCCCGCGCCCGCTCGCGATCGCAGGCCTCGGCCTCGGCCATGGCCCGCTCCGGCCACAGCCGGGCCACCGCACCGAGCCGGCTTCCCTGCCGCTCGAGCGCCTCGAGCACGGCGGCCGTCAGATCGCGCGAACGCACCGTGCCGTCGCGAACCCGGGCGGCGATCGCGCAAAGGTTCTGCGCGAGCATCTCTTCGGGGGTCATCGGCTCCCGCCCGGATCACGCTCGGCCAGCCGGTCGCGGGCCACCAGATAGGCGGCGGGCTCCGCTTCGAAGGGCAGATCACGGGTCGCCCGGTCCACCAGGGCCGCGAGGCGACGGGCCGTTCTACGTGCCTGCGGGCGGATCGGGATCGCATCCTCCGGTCGCCCGGCGGTGGTTTCGCGCATGGGATCCAGGCTCCTTTGTCGCGGACCACGCTAGCACCTGCGACGCCGCCACAGAAGGGGGTATCACCCGGCGGTTGGAGACCGCCACCCGCTCGACTAGATTGTCGGGAGCGATCCCGGGGGAGTCGCGATGACAGCGAAGCTCGGACAGCCGCGCAGGAAAGAGGCCGTCGCGATCGGGCGGCACCTCGAGATGCTGCGCCAGATCGAGCGCAAGCTCCTGTGGCTGGCCTGCTGGACCATCCATCACGCGAACCATCTTCGGCCGTCGCGCGACGGGCTCAAGGTGGGCGGCCATCAGGCTTCCTGCGCCTCGGTGGCGACCATCGTGACCGCCCTCTTCTTCGATGTGCTGCGGCCGGGTGACCGCATCGCCGTCAAGCCGCACGCCGCCCCCATCTACCATGCCGCGATGTATCTGCTGGGGCGCGAGCCGGTGGAGCAGCTCGTCAACTTCCGCGCCCTCGGCGGCGCCCAGGCCTATCCCTCGCGCACCAAGGACGTGTGCGGGGTCGATTTCTCCACCGGCTCGGTCGGCCTCGGTGCGGCCATGACCCTGTTCGCCTCCCTGACCCAGGATCTGGTGCGGATGCGGCGGCTGGTGCCGGAGCGGGCGCCGTCCGGGCGCATGGTGGCGATCCTCGGCGACGCCGAGCTGGACGAGGGCAATGTCTACGAGGCCCTGCTCGAGGGCTGGAAATACGATGTGCGCAACCTCTGGTGGGTGATCGACTACAACCGCCAGAGTCTGGATCGGGTGGTGCCGGAGCGGCTGTTCGCCAAGATCGAGCAGTTCTTCTCCACCGTCGGCTGGAAGGTGGTGACCATCAAGTACGGCAAGCGGCTGCAGGCGGCTTTCGCCCGCCCCGGCGGCGAAGCCTTGCGGGAATGGATCGACGCCTGCCCCAACGATCTCTACGCCGCCCTGACCTTCAAAGGAGGTGCCGCCTGGCGCGCGCATCTGGAGAGCGATCTCGGGCGCAATCCGGCGATCCGCGAGATCCTGGACAGCCATGACGATACCGAGCTGGCGCGGCTGATGACCAATCTCGGCGGCCATGAT
>JALSRW010000465.1 GCA_026984595.1 Alphaproteobacteria bacterium | reverse complement strand
AGGAGACCTTCCGGCCAATCCTTGGCATATTCGCTGTTGAGATAGCATTCCTGCACATGCTTGCGGAAGGCTTCCCTGTCCGGCTCGGTGATGGTCAGACCCTGCTGCTTGAAGAACTCCACGAGCTTGGCCTCGTCGCGGAGGCGATTGTTGTTGTTGAAGAAGGCCGCCGCCTTGGCCGCTTCGCGGAAGACCTGCTTCTGCTCGTCGTTGAGCTTGGCCCAGGTCTTGCCCGAGATCGACAGGAACACCGCATCGACGAGATGGCCGGTGAGGACGATCTGCTTGGTGACCTCGTAGAACTTCGCCTTCTGGTCGGTGGGAAGGGGATTGTCCTGGCCGTCGATGGTCCCGGTCTTGAGGGCCAGATAGACCTCGTTGAAGGCCAGCGGGGTGGGATCCGCGCCCAAGCAGCGGCCCAGGAACTGCCAGGTATCCGAGCCCGGCATGCGCAGCTTGACGCCCTCGAGATCGGCCGGAGTCCGGACGTCGCGCACATCACGCAGATTGAGCTGGCGGGTACCGAGATAGGCGACGGTGAGGATCTCGAGGCCCATCTTGTCGCGCACCAGGCCGTACATCTCCTCGCCGATATCGCTTTCGAACACCTTCCGCTGATGCTCGGGGTCGCGGATGATGTAACCGGCGGTGAAGATCGACCATTCGGGGATCTGCTTGCTGATGTCCTGGGCCGAGATCATCGCCATGTCGAGATTGCCGCGCTGCATGGCGGCGGGCTCGGTGCCCTGCTTGAAGAGCGTGGCGTTGAGATGGACCTCGACATCGAACTGCCCGGGCAGCGAGCGCTCGACATACTCCTTGAAGATGTACAGCATCTCGGCATGCCAGTCGCCCGGCACCGCCGGCGTCGAGATGCGGATCTTCATGGGTTCGGCGGCGGCCGACAGAGCCAGCCCGCCGGCGATGAGCGCCGCCGTCACGATACTGGCGCGGCGCACGCCAGCCCGGTAATAGATGGTCATGTTGATGGCCTCCCAATGCCATACGAACGGCCTCTGCAGGGCCGTGTTGTCCGTCACGGGCGGATCATGCCAGCGGTTGGAAGGCAGGGCAAGACCGGCAGCCGGTCAGCGGCAGGGGCCGAGATGACGGCTGCAGAGCAGGCGTCTCGCCGTCGCATCGCCGGCGGCCGCAGCCTCCCGGTACAGGGCCAGCGCATGCTGCCGATCCAGAGGCACGCCGAGCCCGAGCTCGTACAGCCCGGCCAGAGACACCTTGGCCGCGGCGTCCCCCGCCGCCGCCCGCTGCTGCCAGATCCGCGCCGCCTCCACATAGTCGCCGGCATCGTAGGCCGCCAGCGCGTCGGCTTCCTCCGCCGCGGCACGGAGTCCGAAGCCGGCGGGAAAAAGAACCAGCAGAAGGATTGTCAGCATCTGCCGCGTCAAGATCCGCTCCATGGCCGTTGCGCCGCCATGCTACACGCCTTCTTCCGGCCGCGGTGTCACGAGGTGGTGACGGCAGCCGACCGGAGCTGCGATCGGCCCGGTGACGCCGGGTGGCCCGAAAGCCCGGCCGAGGCACGGACCCTGCAGGAAGCCTTGCGCGATCGGGTGATCCGCGAGGACCGGTTCGGCCGCCTCCGCCGCATCGCCGGCATCGATGTGGCCTATGCCCGGCGCCGCCATCTCACCTGGGCAGCACTGGCGCTTTCGACCATGCCCGACCTGCTGCTCGAGGAAAGCGCGCTGGCGATGGTGCCGACCGGCTTTCCCTACGTGCCCGGCCTACTCTCGTTTCGCGAGACACCGGCGGTGCTCGAAGCCCTGCCGCTTGTTTCGCTCCGGCCCGATCTGCTGATGGTGGACGGTCACGGCTATGCCCATCCGCGGCGTTTCGGGATCGCCTGTCACATCGGCGTGCTGACCGACACGCCGACCATCGGCGTCGCCAAGTCCCGCCTCGTCGG
>JALSRW010000464.1 GCA_026984595.1 Alphaproteobacteria bacterium | reverse complement strand
CACCAGCAGCGCCGGCCCCGGCTCCGCCGCCAGGACCTGGACATGCTCCAGGAGGGTGATGCCCTCTTCGGCGAAACGCCGGCGCAGGGGGGCGACCAGCTCGGGATCCTCGCGCGGCAGCATCGGCCCGAGATCGAGCACCGTCACCTCCGCGCCCAGCCGCCGGTAGGCCTGGGCCAGCTCACAGCCGATCGGCCCCGCTCCCAGCACCAGGAGATGCTCGGGCCGCGTCTCGAGATCGAAGATGGTCTCGTTGGTGAGATGGGAGATGCCCTGGAGGCCGGGCAGGGGCGGGATGGCCGGCCGCGATCCGGTGGCGATCACGAAACGCCGCGCGCGGATCCGCCAGTCGCCCGCACGGAGCTCCTCGGGGCCGGCGAAGCGGGCGCGGGCCTCGAGCACGGTGACGCCGAGACCCTCGAAGCGGGCCTCGCTGTCATGGGGAGCGATGGCAGCGATCACTCCTCGGACATGGCGCCCGACCGCGGCGAAGTCCACTTCGGGAGAGACCGGGGTGATCCCGAACCGGCCGGCTTCGCGCATGCGCTGGGCCACCGCCGCCGCCGCGATCAGGCTTTTCGAGGGAATGCAGCCATGATTGAGACAATCGCCTCCCATGCGGTCGGCTTCTACGAGGATGGTGCGGGCGCCCATCTGCGCGGCTCCGGCCGCCACGCTGAGCCCGCCCGAGCCGGCGCCGATGATGCAGATATCCGCTTCGAGATCGCGCGGCATCGGGGAAAGGGTGCTCCTCTGCTCGGCATCGAACCGCCACGGGGATTCCTAGCGCCGGGATCCGCCGCGCGCACCTAACCGCTTCGTGATCGGCACCTCGCCCTTGCCTCGATCACGCGGCACCGCTAGATGCCGGGCCATGTCCCAGGCGCGTGATCGGCTGTTCGCCTGCCTCGCCGAGCTCGGCATCGAGACCGAGACCCGCGAGCATCCGCCGGTGTACACGGTCGCGGAGGCGGAACGCCATACCGGGCACCTTCCGGGAGCCCATACCAAGAACCTGTTCCTGGAGGACCGCAAGGGCGGGTCGTGGCTGGTGGTGTGCCGTGCCGATCAACCGGTGCGCATCAATGCTCTGGCCCGGCTCCTCGGCGCCCCGCGCATGCGCTTCGCCGAGCCCGAGCGCCTTCTGGAGGTGCTCGGCGTGGTGCCGGGAGCGGTCACCCCGTTCGCTCTGCTGAACGATGTGCAGCGTCGCGTCCGCGTGGTTCTCGACCGGGCGTTGCTGGCCTGTGATCCGCTGAACTTCCATCCGCTCGACAATGCCGCCACCACCGCCATCGGTCGGGAAGATTTCCTCCGCTTCCTCGCACATCTCGGCTACCGGCCCGAGATCGTCGATCTCGGGCGTACGCTGGAGGGCTGACGGCCGCTTGACGCTCGCCGGCGAGCGAGTAGTCTGATCGGTGGCCGGAAATCGCCAGTGGGAGAGACCGTTCGCGCAGCCGCGCAGGGACGGCGCCGAAGGAGCAACCGCCCCGGAAACTCTCAGGCACCCAGGACCATTGGCGAGTTGGCCCTCTGGAGAGCGGGTGCGAAGGCACCCCACCGAAGGGGACGGGACCGCACAGGTTCCGGAATCTCTCAGGTTCGGGACAGAGGGGGCGGATACGGGCACGGTGCCCGTGTATGCCCGAACCGAGGTTCCGACCATGTCCTCTCTCGCCCGGACACCGCTTTTCGATCTGCATTGCGAGCTCGGCGCCCGCATGGTGCCGTTCGCCGGTTACGAGATGCCGCTGCAGTACCCGGCCGGCATCCTCGCCGAGCACCGTCACTGCCGCAGCCGCGCCGCCCTGTTCGACGTCTCGCACATGGGCCAGGTCCGAATTCACGGCGAACGGGCGGTCGCCCTGCTGGAAACGCTGGTACCGGCCGACATCCAAGGGCTGGCCACGGGCCGCAACCGCTACACCATGTTCACCAATGACGCGGGCGGCATCCTCGACGATCTCATCGCCGGGCGGGAAGAGGAAGGCCTGTTCCTGGTAGTCAACGCCGCCTGCAAGGCGGCCGATATCGCCCATCTGAAGGCGAAGCTGGAGCCGGCCTGTCGGGTGGAGCCGCTCGAGGACCGCGCCCTGCTGGCCCTCCAGGGCCCCGAGGCGGCGGCCGTTCTGCGGCGTCTGCAGCCGGCGGTCGATACGCTCCGTTTCATGGATTCCGGTTGGTTCGAGCTGGCCGGCAGCCGCTGTCGGGTGGCCCGCAGCGGCTATACGGGCGAGGACGGGTTCGAGATTTCGGTCGCTGCCGATGCCGCCGAGGAGCTCGCCCGCAGCCTGCTGGCCGCGGAGGAAGTGGCGCCGGCCGGTCTCGGCGCCCGCGATTCGCTGCGGCTCGAGGCGGGTCTCTGCCTCTACGGTCACGATATCGACGAGACCACGACACCGGTGGAGGCGGGTCTGGCCTGGACCATCGGCAAGCGGCGGCGCGAGGGGGGCGGCTTTCCGGGTGCCGAGGTGATCCTGCGCCAGCTTCGCGAAGGGGCGCCGCGGCGGCTGGTGGGGCTGCGTCCGCAGGGGCGCGCGCCGGCCCGCGAGGGCGCGGAGATCCGTCTGCCCGGCGGCGCCACCCTGGGCCGCGTGACCAGTGGCGGTTTCGGGCCGACGGTCGGCGGACCGGTGGCCATGGGCTATGTGGACAGTGCCCACGAGGCACCCGGCACCCGGCTCGAGGTGATGGTCCGCGACCGTGCCGTGTCCGCGGAGATCGTCCGTCTGCCGTTCGTTCCCCACCGCTACCGTCGCTGAAGGGAGAGCCGTGATGACGACCTATTACACCGAAGAGCACGAATGGATCCGCGTCGAGGGCGAGCAGGCGACCGTCGGCATCAGCGATCACGCCCAGGAACAGCTCGGCGACATCGTTTTCGTCGAACTCCCGGAAGTGGGAAAGAAGCTGGCCAAGGGCGAGCAGGCGGCGGTGGTCGAGAGCGTCAAGGCGGCGAGTGAGGTCTACGCGCCGGTCGGCGGTGAGGTGACGGAGGTCAACAGCGCCCTCGAGGAGAAGCCCGAGCTGGTGAACCAGGATGCCGAAGGCGAAGGCTGGTTCTTCAGGATGAAACTGGCCGATCCCGGCGAACTGGAAGGGCTGATGGACCGGGATGCCTACGAGAAATTCGTCGAAGGCCTGGCCTGACGGCCGGTCGCATACAGGAGGAAGCGCATGGCCGAGACATCGCTGAAGGCGCTCGAGGCCGCCGGCGAGTTCGTGGACCGACATATCGGTCCGCGGGAAGAGGAGATCGCGGAGATGTGTGCGGCGCTCGGCAAGCCGTCGCTGGATGCGGTGGTCGACGCCGCGGTTCCGGAGCAGATCCGAACCTCCCGGCCGCTCGAGCTGCCGCCGCCGCTGAGCGAGGCGCAGGCGCTGGCACGGCTCGCCGAATATGCCGACCAGAACGAGCGCTATACCTCGCTCATCGGCATGGGCTACTACGGCACCGTCACGCCCCCGGTCATCCTTCGCAATCTCCTGGAGAACCCGGGCTGGTACACCGCCTATACTCCCTACCAGGCGGAGGTCAGCCAGGGTCGTCTGGAAGCGCTCCTGATCTTCCAGCAGATGGTCATGGATCTGACCGGCATGGAGCTCTCCAACGCCTCGCTCCTGGACGAAGCGACGGCGGCGGCCGAGGCCATGGCCATGGCCCGCCGGGTGGCACGGGTGCCCTCCAACCGGTTCTTCGTCGATCGCGACACCCATCCCCAGACCCTGGCGGTGGTCCGGACCAGAGCGCGTTTTCTCGGCATCGAGGTGGTGGTCGGCGATCCGCTGGAGGATCTCGAGGAGGGCACCTGCTTCGCCGCCCTCTTCTCCTATCCCGGCTCCTCCGGCGCGCTGCGGGATCTGCGACCGGCGATCGACCGCATCAAGGCCGGCCGCGGCCTCGCCGTGGTGGCGACCGATCTCCTGGCCCTCTGTCTGCTGACCCCGCCCGGCGAGATGGGAGCGGACATCGTCGTCGGCTCCGCCCAGCGCTTCGGCGTGCCGATGGGCTATGGCGGCCCGCACGCGGCCTTTCTGGCCAGCCGGGATGCCTACAAGCGGAGCATGCCGGGCCGGATCATCGGCGTTTCCATCGACAGCCGCGGCCGCCCCGCCTACCGCATGGCCCTGCAGACCCGCGAACAGCACATCCGCCGCGAGAAGGCGACCAGCAACATCTGCACCGCCCAGGTTCTGCTCGCGGTGATCGCCGCCATGTACGCGGTATGGCACGGGGCCGAGGGCCTTTCCAAGATCGCCCGGCGGGTCCACCGGCTGACCCGGGCGTTGGCCGAGGGGCTGCGGCGAGGCGGCCTGTCGGTGGTCAACCGCAGCTTCTTCGACACGCTGGTGGTAGAGGTTCCGGGCCGGGCCGCCGAACTCCACGAGCGGGCGCGGGCCGCGCGCATCAACCTGCGCGAAATCGACGGCGATCATCTCGGCATTTCGCTGGACGAACGCAGTGATGCCGCACTGGTGGCGAGGCTTCTCGAACTGTTCGTCGGCACGAGCGGCGCCGATGTCGAGACCCTCGATCGCGAGGCCGCCGACGGGATCCCCGGCGATCTGCGCCGGCGCTCGCCCTTCCTCGGCCATCCGGTGTTCTCCTCCTATCGGAGCGAGACCGAGATGATGCGCTATCTGCGCCGCTTGCAGAGCCGCGATGTGGCGCTCGACCGCTCGATGATCCCGCTCGGCTCCTGCACCATGAAACTCAATGCCGCGGCCGAGATGATCCCCGTCACCTGGCCCGGTTTCGCCGAGCTGCATCCCTTCGTGCCGCCGGAGCAGGCGCGGGGGTACCGGAGGCTGATCGACGATCTCGAAGCCTGGCTCGCCGAGATCACCGGCTTCGATGCGGTCTGCTTCCAGCCCAATGCCGGCAGCCAGGGAGAGTACACCGGGCTCATCGTCATCCGCGCCTATCACCGGGCACGCGGCCAGGGAGAGCGTGATGTCTGCCTGATTCCCAGTTCGGCGCATGGCACCAATCCGGCCAGTGCCGCGCTGGCGGGTCTGCGGGTGGTGACCGTGGCCTGCGATCGCGACGGCAACATCGACCTCGAGGATCTGCGCGCCAGGGCCGCCGAACATCGCGAACGGCTGGCGGCGCTGATGGTGACATATCCTTCGACCCACGGGGTCTTCGAGGAGGCCATCCGCGAGATCTGCGCCATCGTGCACGAGCATGGCGGCCAGGTCTATTTCGACGGCGCCAATCTGAACGCCCTGATGGGCCTGGCGCGACCGGCCGAGCTCGGCGCCGACGTCTGCCACATGAACCTCCACAAGACCTTCGCCATTCCCCATGGCGGCGGCGGCCCGGGCATGGGTCCGATCGGGGTCAGGGCACATCTCGCGCCCTACCTGCCGGACCATCCGGTGGTCTCCGGCATCCGGCGTGGGGAAGGAGAGGGCGGGAGCGTCGGCACCATCGCCGCCGCGCCCTTCGGCTCTCCCCTGATCCTGCCCATCTCCTGGGCGTTCATCGCCATGATGGGGGGCGAGGGGCTGACGCGGGCGGCCAAGGTGGCGATTCTCAACGCCAACTACATCGCCCATCGCCTGCAGGCGCATTTCCCGGTGGTCTATCGGGGTCGCGGCGGCATGGTGGCCCACGAGTGCATCGTCGATTTCCGCGACATCAAGGCGGAGACGGGCATCACCGTCGAGGACGGGGCCAAGCGTCTGGTGGATTTCGGCTTCCATGCCCCGACCATGTCTTGGCCGGTGCCCGAGACGATGATGATCGAGCCCACCGAGAGCGAATCCAAGGCCGAGCTCGACCGTTTCTGCGAGGCGATGATCGCCATCGCCGAGGAGATCGCCGAGGTTCGCGCCGGCGGCATCGCGGCCGCCGACAGCGTGCTGCGGCATGCTCCGCACACCGCCGATCTGCTGGTCGAAGAGTGGAAACGTCCCTACGACCGGCGGCGGGCCTTCTTCCCGCGGCCCTGGGTGGCCGCCGACAAGTACTGGCCGCCGGTGGGGCGGGTGGACAATGTTCATGGCGACCGGCATCTCCGGGTGACGCTGCCCGAGGAGGAGCCCCGGGGCGTGGCCGCCGAGTAACAGTCGCCCGCTCCGGGCGCCTGCGGGACCGGGGTCCCTCGGGCGGTCGCCTTGACTCGGGCAGGCGCCGGGCGTTCAGTGACGCCGCCTCTTGCTGCCGGGCGCCTGTGCCGATGGACATCTATCTGCCGATCGCCGAAGTCTCGGTGAACCTGTTCCTGCTGCTCGGGCTCGGCGCGGTGGTGGGGTATCTCTCCGGGCTGTTCGGGGTCGGCGGCGGCTTCATCATGACCCCGCTGCTCATTCTGATCGGCATCCCGCCGGCGGTGGCGGTGGGCACCCAGGCCTCGCAGATCCTGGCCTCCTCCTTTTCCAGTGTGCTGTCGCACATGCGCCGCCGTACGGTCGATCTGCGCATGGGCTCGGTGCTGGTGGCCGGTGGTCTGGCGGGTTCCTTCGCCGGCATTCTGCTGTTCCGCTGGCTGCGTCAGATCGGCCAGATCGATACCGTGATCAGCCTCGGCTACGTGCTGTTCCTGGGCTCGGTGGGCGGGCTGATGCTGGTCGAGGGGCTGATGAGCTGGCTGCGGGTCCGTCGTGGCGGCGCCCGGCCCCGCCGGCGGCATTTCTGGCTCCACAAGCTGCCGCTCAGGCTCCGCTTCTCGGTCTCGCGGCTCTACATCAGCATCGTGCCGCCGCTGCTGGTCGGTTTCCTCGGCGGCATTCTCGCCGCCATTCTCGGCATCGGCGGCGGCTTCGTGCTGATTCCGGCGATGATCTATCTTCTGGGCATGCCGACGGCGGTGGTGGTCGGCACCTCCCATTTCCAGATCGCCATCGTCGCCGCGCTGACCGGCTTTCTCCACGCCTACGCCAACCAGACCATGGATATCGTGCTCGGGGTGCTGCTCATTGCCGGCGGGGTGGTGGGCGCCCAGTACGGCACCCGTGCGGCCGCCTATCTCCGCGGCGAACAGGTGCGGATGCTGTTCGCCGTCCTCGTTCTGGCGGTCTGCGGCAAGCTCCTCTACGATCTGGTGGTGCCGCCCGCCGATCTCTACAGCATCGCCAAGGGCTGAGCCGAGCGCCTGCTTCAGACGGCGATACGGCCGCCGCCGGCGGCGAGTTCGAGGCCGGCATCGAAGGCCTCGGCATTGCGCTCGCGGAAGCGTGACGGCGCCAGGCTCACGACCTTCTCGCGCAGCAGCCCGGCCGGCATGAAATCCCCGCATACGGCCAGCGCCCCGAGGGCCACGATGTTCGCCGCCCGCGGATTGCCGAGTTCGCGGGCGGTGTCCCAGAGCGGCAGCAGGGACAGCGCGAAGCGGCCGCTCGGCGGCGCCGTCACCTTCTTCCTGTCGCACAGCACCGTGCTGTGCTCGCCGATCAGCCCGCGCGAGACTTCCACCGCCCGCTGGTCGAGAATCACCAGATAATCCAGTGCCGTGACCAGCGGATAGTCGGCGAGAGCATCGGTGACCACCAGATCGGCGCGCGACAGGCCGCCTCTCGAAGTCGGCTCGTAGGACTGGGACTGGGCCACCCGGCGGCCGGCCGCGACCAGGGCGGCGGCCAGGATACGGGCCGCCAGAATCAGCCCCTGGCCACCGGATCCCGAAAGCCGGATCTGCAGCATCTCCCCCATCGACTTCCCCTCACTCCCGTCCGCCGTTACGGTTCCGCATCGCATCGAGGAGCTCGCGGTATTCGGGGCGCTTCTTGCGGACGAACACCCCGGTCGGGAAAGGGTTGGGGCGGAACGGCCGGTCCACCTCGTTGCCCCAGTTCTCGGGCCGCATACCCGCCTTCTGGCGCAGTACCATTTCCGGCGAATTGCCGAGGGCGTTCTTGCGGCCGAAGATCTCGGTGCAGTCGGAGATCACCTCGACCAGCGAAAAGCCCTTGTGGGCGATGGCCTCGCGGATGAGGTTCTTGAGCGTCGGTACCTGCAGGGTCGCCTCGCGACCGACGAAGGTGGCTCCGGCTCCCTCGGCCAGCTTGCAGGCATCGAAGGTGGGCTCGCGGTTGCCGCTCGGGGTGGTGGTCGTGTAGCGCTCCGAGGAGGTGGTCGGCGAGACCTGGCCGCCGGTCATGCCGTAGACCTCGTTGTTGAGCAGCAGACAGGTGAGGTCGAGATTGCGGCGGCAGGCGTGGATCAGATGGTTGCCGCCGATGGCCAGGGCATCGCCGTCGCCGGTGATCACGATCACCGTCAGATCGGGGCGGGCCAGCTTGAGGCCGGTGGCGAAGGCCAGCGGCCGACCATGGGTGACATGGAAGGTGTTGGCGTCGACATAGGCCGACAGCCGCCCGGCACAGCCGATCCCCGAGACCACCGCCAGCGCATCCTTGTCGATGCGCAGCTCGTGCACCGCCCAGAGCAGGGCGCGCAGAGCGAGGCCATGGCCGCAGCCGGGACAGAGGAAATGCGGGAACATCTCCAGCCGCAGATATTCGCGGATGTCGAAACTGTCGGCGGTGGCGGCGATCTCGTTCATGCGACCCGCTCCCCGACGGCGGCGATGATCTGCTCGGGGCCGATCGGCTCGCCGTCGTAGCGATCGAGGCGGTGGACGGGTACCCCCGCCGGCGCCAGCCGTTCGATCTCCAGCACGAGCTGGCCGGTGTTCATCTCCGGAACGAGAATGCGCCGCACACCGGCCGCGACCTCGCGGAAACGCTGTTCCGGGAAGGGCCACAATGTCACCGGACGAAACAGGCCCGCCTTCACCCCCCGCCCGCGCAGCCTGCGCAGCGCCGCCTTGGCCGCGCGCGCGGTGATGCCGATGGCCACGATCAGCAGCTCGGCATCTTCCACCGCCACGGTCTCCACCCGTTCCACGATCCGGCGATGGCGTTCGAGCTTGCCCAGAAGACGGTCCATCAGCCGCGTCACCCGCTCCGGATCCTGGGTCGGGAAACCGCTCTCGTCATGGGTCAGGCCGGTGGTGTGGGCGCGGTAGCCGTCCCCCGGCCAGGCCATCGCCGGCACCAGATCCTCCCCGGCCGCGTAGGGCAGATACTGCTCGCGCGGCAGGTCCGCCCACCTG
>JALSRW010000463.1 GCA_026984595.1 Alphaproteobacteria bacterium | reverse complement strand
CGGGCGGCGGCGCCGGCTCCGGCTCGGCCGGCGGCGTGGGGGCGGGTTCGGGCGGCGGGCTCGCCGCACTGCGTTCGGGCAGCGGCGCCGCCTCCACCGGCTCGGGCTCGGGCGGCGTCGTCTCCGCCTTCTCGCTGGGCGGCAGTTCGGCGACGATCTCCACCGTCACCGCCTGTTCGACGGGCAGCCGACGGCCCGGCATCAGGCCACCCAGCCAGACGATGCCGGCCACCGCCAGATGCAGCAGGAAGGAGAGCAGCAGCGCCCGTCGCACGGCTCTCGCCTCAGAGTTCGGGGCCCGTGTCCGGGCTCCCCGCTTCCGCACGCGCCCGTCCGGTCGGGGTGCCGGCCGCCGCGCGTCCGGCGGCGGGGGCCTCGGTGACCAGGGCCACGCGGGTGAAGCCCGCCCGGTTGATGGCCGAGACCACGGCCATCACCCGACCGTAGTCGATGCTGCGGTCGCCGCGCACGAAGATCCGCGTCTCGCGGTTCTCGCCGGTGATCGCCGCCAGCCGCGCGGCCAGGTTCTCGAGCGGCACGGCGCTGTCCTGGAGGTAGATGGTGCCGTCGGCCGCGAGGGTGACCGCGAGCGGTTCGTCCTGGCCCGGCAGGGGCGAGCTCTTCGCCTGCGGCAGATCGACATTGACGCCGGTGGTCAGGAGCGGGGCGGTGATCATGAAGACGATCAGCAGCACCAGCATGACATCGACGAAGGGGGTGACGTTGATCTCCGCCATGTGGTGGCGGTCGCGACCGCGGCGCCACCGCCCGCGGACCCGGCGCAGCGGCCCTCCGGCCATGGCTCAGGCGACCCTGAGCGTGTCGAGTTCGCGCCCCAGCACGACGCTGAACTCGTCGCTGAAGCTGCCCAGCCGCTCGGCGTAGGAGTCGAGCATCTCGGAAAGCTTGTTGTAGGCGACCACCGCCGGGATCGCCGCCAGCAGACCCATCGCCGTGGCGAACAGGGCCTCGGCGATGCCCGGGGCGACCACGGCGAGGGTGGTGTTCTTGGTCATGGCGATCGACTGGAAGCTGTTCATGATGCCCCAGACGGTGCCGAACAGGCCGACGAAGGGGGCGGTGGAGCCGATCGTCGCCAGCGAGGGCAGGCTGCGCTCCAGCGCCGCCATCTCCCGCTGCAGGGTGAGCTCCATCACCCGTGTCACGCGTTCGATGAGGTTGCGCTGCCCTTCCGGATCGAGGTTCTTCGGCGCCTCCTTCCATTCCGCCATGGCGTTGGTGAAGATCAGTGCCATGGGGTGGTCGGGCCGCTTGGCGAGGCGCCGGTAGAGCTCCTCGAGGGAAGCGCCGGACCAGAACACCCGCTCGAACAGGTTGGCCTTGCGCCGCAGCCGGCCGAGGCGCACCGTCTTGTCGATGATCACCGCCCAGCACCACAGGGATGCCAGCAGCAGCAGCAGCATGACGATCTTGATGATCGGATCGGCGTCGACGACCAGGCCCAGGATGCTGCTGCCGGCCGTAGCATCGCCGAGACCGGCGCCGGTGATCACGTCAGGTTCCATGTTCGGCCGTTTCCTGCATTGCGAGAGGCATGTCGGGACGAGAGGGGTGCCGGGCATGCCGGCGGTACGACCGGAGATAGTGCGCGGCTTCCCGCAGGTCACGTATCGATCGTGGATTCCGAGGTATCGGTTTCACCCGAATGCCTGTCAAGGCGCAACCTCACGATCGCCGGGGGGCGGGAGGGAGCTCCGCCAGCAGTTCGCCCGGCAGCACCCGCAGCAGGCGCACCGGGCGCAGCCGCAGATCGACCAGCGCCAGGGTGATCGCGAGATCGGCGACGGCCGCCGCCTCGGTGCGGATCCGCTGCATCAGCTCCAGCCGCGCTCCGTACGCCCCGATGACTTCGCTCTCCACCGTCAGCATGTCGTCGAGACGGGCCGGGCTGCGGAACTCGATGCGGCAGCGGCGGACCGCAAAATGGACCCCGAAACGCTCTTCGAGGGTGGGATGATCGAAGCCCCAGGCGCGCAGCATCTCGGTGCGGGCGCGCTCGGCGAAACGCAGATAGTTGGCATGATAGACGATCCCCGCGGCATCGGTGTCCTCGTAGTAGACGCGGAAGGTCGCGGAATGCTTCCGGTGGGCTCCGCTCACTCGCCGTTCCCGTCGAACAGTTCGGGCTGGGCGCCGAGATGGCGGGGCATCTCGAGGCCGAGATGCTGCCAGGCCAGCCGGGTCAGCAGGCGGCCGCGCGGCGTGCGCTGGAGCAGACCCTGCTGCAGCAGGAAGGGCTCGACCGTTTCCTCGAGGGTGTCGCGCTGCTCGGACAGCGCCGCCGCCAGGGTCTCGATCCCCACCGGGCCGCCCCCGTAGTTGTGGGCGATGGCGCCGAGATAGCGGCGATCGAGGGCATCGAGGCCGAGATGATCGACCTCGAGACGGGTCAGGGCCTGGTCGGCCAGCGCCGCATCCACCGGCGCCCCGCCGCGCACCGTCGCGAAATCGCGCACGCGGCGCAGCAGGCGGGTGGCGATGCGCGGCGTGCCGCGGGCACGGCGGGCGATCTCCCGGGCGCCGGCGGCGGTCAGCTCGAGACCCAGCAATCCGGCGCCGCGACGGACGATCTCCTCGAGCTCCTCGACCCCGTAGAATTCCAGCCGTGAGAGGATGCCGAAGCGGTCGCGAAGCGGGGTGGTGAGCAGCCCGGTACGGGTGGTGGCGCCGATCAGGGTGAAGGGCGGCAAATCGATGCGCACCGAGCGGGCCGCCGGGCCTTCGCCGATCATCAGGTCGAGCTTGAAGTCCTCCATCGCCGGATAGAGGATTTCCTCGACCGCCGGACTCAGCCTGTGGATCTCGTCGATGAACAGGACATCGCGGGGCTGCAGGTTGGTCAGCAGGGCGGCGAGATCGCCGGCGCGGGCGATGATCGGCCCCGAGGTCATGCGGAAGCCGACGCCGAGCTCGGTGGCCACGATCTGGGCGAGGGTGGTCTTGCCGAGCCCGGGCGGGCCGGCGAACAGCACATGATCGAGGGGCTCGCTGCGGCCGCGGGCGGCATCGATAAACACCCGCAGATTGGCCCGCTGGCGGTGCTGGCCGATGAAACTGTCGAGACGACGCGGCCGCAGGCTCTGATCGATGTCCTCGGCGGTCTCCTCGCGGGTGGTCAGCCGGTCGGTCACGGGGCGAGCTCCTTGAGGGCCTCGCGGATCAGACGGTCGATGCCGGCTTCCTCGCCGAGCGCGGCGCGGGCCGCGGTCACCGCCCGCCAGGCCTCGCTGCGCCCATAGCCGAGATGGACCAGCGCGGAAACCGCATCCTCGACATCGCTGCCGCCGGCGGGCGCCGGGGCGGCGGCGGCGCTCGCGGGCGGCAGCGCGCCCGTGCGGTCCTTGAGCTCGGCGATGATACGGCCGGCGAGACGCGGTCCGACCCCGCTGGCGCGGCTCAGTGCCGCCCGGTCCTGGGCGAGGATGGCCGCCGCCAGCTCGTCCGGGCCGAGGCTCGAGAGCAGGGAGAGGGCGAGGCGCGCCCCCACCCCCTGGATGTTCTGCAGCAGGCGGAACCAGTGCTGCTCGGCGCGGTTCTCGAAGCCGAAAAGCTGGATCGCCCCTTCCCGCATATGGGTCTCGATCCGCAGTTCGACGGCTTCGCCGACCGGCGGCAGCCCGGCGAGGGTGCGGGCGCCACAGAAGACCCGGTAGCCGACACCGCCGACATCGATCACCACCGCTTCCTCCTCGAGCATGGCGACCCGCCCGCGCAACAGCGCGATCATGAGGACACCGCCGCCAGCAGCCGCCGGCTGGTCCGGTGATGCAGATGGCAGATGGCCACCGCCAGCGCATCGGCGGCATCGGCGCCGGGCGTGCCGCAGCCGGGCAGCAGCACCCGCACCATGCTCGCCACCTGATGCTTGTCGGCGGCGCCGGTACCGGTCACCGCCCGCTTGACGGTCTTGGCCCCGTATTCGTGCACCGCCAGCCCGCCATGGGCGGCGGCCAGCAGCACCACGCCGCGGGCGTGGCCCAGTTTGAGAGAGGAGCCGGCATTGCGGTTGACCACCGTTTCCTCGACCGCCGCCTCGCCCGGCCGATGCTCGTGAATGGTGGAAAGCAGCCCCTCATAGAGGCGCTCGAGGCGTTGCGCGAGCGCCCCCTCCGCGGCCACCCTGACGACGCCGCAGGCGAGAAAGCGAAGGCTGCTGCCCTCCGCCTCGACGATGCCCCAGCCGGTGTGCCGCAGGCCCGGGTCGAGACCGAGGACGCGGATCACGCGAGCCGTGCCAGGACCTCCTCGGAGACTTCGAAATTGGCCACCACGCGCTGCACATCGTCGTTGTCGTCGAGCGCCTCCAGGAGCTTGAAGAGGGTCTGCGCCTTGTCCTCGGACACCGGCACCGTGACCTGCGGCTGCCAGCTCAGGGCGGCCTCCTCGGGCGGGCCGAAACGCTCCTCGAGGGCCTCGCGGACGCTGCCCAGATCCTCGGGCGCGCAGCGCACCTCGTGGCCTTCCTCGCTGCTCACACAATCCTCGGCCCCGGCCTCGATGGCCGCTTCGAGCATGGCGTCGGCGGTCGCCGCGGCGGCCGGATAGCGGACCAGGCCGATGCGTGCGAACTGGAAACTGACGCTTCCGCTCTCGCCGAGACTGCCGCCGTGGCGGCTGAAGGCGGCGCGGATCTCGGCCGCGGTACGGTTGCGGTTGTCGGTCAGGGCCTCGACGATGATCGCCACGCCGCCCGGCCCGTAGCCCTCGTAGCGGACCTCCTCGTAGGCCTCGCCCTCGCCGCCCTGGGCCTTCTTGATGGCGCGCTCGATGTTCTCCTTGGGCACATTGGCCGCCTTGGCCGCCTGGATCGCGGTGCGCAGGCGGGGATTGTGGGCGGGGTCGGGCAGTCCCGAGCGGGCCGCGACCTGGACCTCGCGCACCAGCCGCGTGAACCGCCGCGCGCGGGCGGCGTCCTGGCGGTTCTTGCGGTGCATGATGTTCTTGAACTGGGAATGTCCGGCCATTGTTCCTCGAAAAGCCGTTGTCGCCGTTCGCGCAGGAAAGTGCGCGCTCTATACCAGAGGACAAGGGGCCTTCGCCAGAGCGGCCGTTAACCCATGCTTAACGCGGCGCGCCTATGGTGAAAACCGTGCCGCCGCGGCATCCCATATCGCTCCTTCGGGCGGCCGAGCAAGGAGCCCCCATGGTGCCCAGTCCCGATCGTCCCGCCATCGACCCTCTCGTCCGGCGCCGCGAACGCCGGCTGTATCGCCGCTATCCGGTGACCCTTCCGGTGCGCCTGGTCTGCCGCGGCGAGACCCTGGAGGCCGGCCTCGAGGACATCTCCCTCGGCGGGGCGGCGGTCGTGCCCGGCCGGCCCGACTGGAAGGGCCGCCTGGTCCGTCTCCACAGCGGCTGTTTCGGCCATGCCGCGGGCTTCGCCGCACGGGTCACGGGCGGCGGTCCCGAGCGGCTGCATCTGGCTTTCGAGCTGGATCCGGAGGCGGAGGATGCGCTGACCATGTTCCTGATGCTCAGCGCACCTCCGACCGCTACGCCCTGACGTTATCAAGTCAGCTCTGAGAATTTTGACCTAACATTTTGTGCTAGCGTTTCTTTTCCATGTTTGCTATAGATGGCGACGGGCTTTGGCACGATCGCATCGGCATGCCCGGCGGGGTGAAGATTGAAGTGACACCTGATGTGGGTTCGGCGTACAAGGCGCTGAAAAACCGGCGTTTTCGGAAACTCGTCTTGATTGCGTGGGAAATAGATAAACTTGTCGCAAAATTTTCTCCAAGAGTTGCCAAGGCTTTGCGGTGAAGGCACTGATGTTTTTAAGTACAGCCAATGCAATTCTTGTTGACGGGCATTTCGGTTAACGGTATGTTCAGCGCGTCAAGTCAGACGGTGCCTCCCTCCCTCACTGCGCCCCCGCCGAGCAGCCGCTCGCGGGGGCTCTTTTTTGGAGGACCTGCGTGTTTGCGCCAACTGCATCGAGGGAAGCGAGAATGAAAGCTCTGGCAGCAATTCTCAGTTACGAACAGACCCCCCGCGAAGAAGCCCCCGTCCATCCGCACCCGCCGCGCGACGACCGCGGCGATGCCGTGATCAGCGCCGCCATGCTGGTGGCCACCGCCTTCCGACTCCGTGACGAATCCTCGCTGGTGTTCGCGCTGCGTCGCCTGGCCGACGCCGTGGCCCTGTTCGAGGAGGAGCAGCTCCCCGCCTGAACCGGAGACCGGCGGCCGGGCCGTCCGCGGTCCCGAGAGATCGCGGACGGCGGCGGCCGGACAACCGCGGGGGCAGCGCCCTCGCCGCCCGGCCGGAGCCCCTCCCTTCCGGGCGATGCTTGCCGGCCGATCCGAGATCCGCTAACCGGAGTTGCGTCCGCGGCCCGGCGATGAGGCGAAAGTGTCATGTATGCGCTCTGCAGACTGATCGATACGGTCGTCTCCATCTACATCTGGCTGCTCATCGCCTCGGTCGTGCTGAGCTGGCTGGTGGCCTTCAACGTTCTCAACACCCACAACCGTTTCGTCTGGCAGGTGGGCGAGTTCCTGCACCGCATCACCGAACCGCTGCTGGCACCGATCCGCAATTTCCTGCCCAGTATGGGCGGACTCGACATCTCGCCGATCGTGCTCATCCTGGCGCTCTATTTCGTCCGCGACCTGGCCTTCGAACTGCTCTGCTTCTGAGCCGGGTGGGACGGTGGCGGAGCCGTGGCGGGCGACCGATACGGGCATCGAACTGGCGGTGCGCGTGACGCCGAGGGCCGGCGCCGACCGCATCGCCGGGACCGTCGAGGACGCCGCCGGCCGCCGCTGGCTGGCGGTGCGGGTGGCGGTGCCCGCCGAGGGCGGTCGCGCCAATGCCGCCCTCCGTCGCCTGCTGGCCCGGGCCTTCGGCGTGCCCGCCTCGGCGGTCGAGCTCGCGGCCGGGGGCGGCTCCCGCAACAAGCGCGTACGGGTGCAGGGCGATCCCGACACTCTGCTGGCACGGGCGGTGGCGCTGACGAAGAATGCCCCGGGTGACGGGCGGAAGGCCCGGCGACGCTAGCAGGGGGAGGAAAATCATGGCACAGATCATCGACGGACGTGCGCGGGCCGCGGCACTGCGTGCGCGGGTGGCCGCCGAGGTCACGGAGCTGCGGCAGCGCACCGGCGTCGTGCCGCGTCTCGTCGTCCTGCTGGTCGGAGAGGATCCGGCCAGCCGCGTCTATGTCCGCACCAAGGCCAGGATGGCGGCCGAAGTCGGCATCGAAGGCGAGGTGGAGAGGCTGCCGGCCGACACCTCCGAGCAGGCGCTGCTGGCCCGTCTGGCCGCCCTCAATGCCGACCCCTCGGTGCACGGCATCCTGGTGCAGCTTCCCCTGCCCGCCCGGATCCGCGGCCCGGCGGTCCTCGAAGCGATCGACCCGGCCAAGGATGTGGACGGCTTCCATCCCCTCAATGTCGGCCGCATGTGGGCCGCCTCGCGGCCGCTCGATGCCGGACTGCTGCTGCCCTGCACGCCGCTGGGCTGCATGATGCTGCTGGAAACGGTGCTCGGCCGCGAGGGGCTGCGGGGAAAGTCGGCGCTGGTGCTGGGCCGCTCCAACATCGTCGGCAAGCCGATGGCGGCCCTGCTTCTGGGGGCCGATGTCACGGTCACCGTCGCCCATTCGCGGACCCGGGATCTGGCCGAGCGCTGCCGCCGCGCCGAGATCCTGGTGGCCGCGGTGGGCCGGCCGGAGATGGTGCGCGGCGACTGGATCCGTGAAGGTGCGGTGGTCATCGATGTCGGCATCAACCGCATCGAGACCGCCGAGGGCGGGAGCCGTCTGGTGGGGGACGTGGCCTTCGCCGAAGCGGCCGCGCGGGCCGCCGCCATCACCCCGGTGCCCGGCGGCGTCGGGCCGATGACGGTGGCCTGCCTTCTCTACAACACCCTGCTCGCCGCCCGCCGCCAGCTCGGCCTCTGACGCCCGCCCCTCAGCCGCTCTTGCGCAGATCGATGATGCGCCGCGCCTTGCCGATCGAGCGCTCGATACTGCCGGGCTTGGTCACCCGCACCGTGGCGCTGACGCCGATGCGGCTCTTGATATGGTGCTGGAGCTCGGCCGCCGCGGCCTCGCGGGCGGCGGCATCGGCCGCTTCGGGGCGGCCCTCCACCAACACCGTGAGCCGATCGAGGGGACCGTCGCGACGCACCTCCAGCACGTAATGGAGGGTCAGCCGCGCATCCTCCTTCAGGAGCTCCTCGATCTGCGAGGGGAACAGGTTGACGCCGCGGATGATCAGCATGTCGTCGCTGCGGCCTGTGATCTTCTCCATCCGCCGCATGCTGCGGGCGGTGCCCGGCAGGAGCCGGGTCAGATCCCGGGTGCGGTAACGGATCACCGGGAAGGCCTCCTTGGTGAGGGAGGTGAAGACGAGCTCGCCCAACTCCCCGTCCGGCAGCGCCTCGCCGCTGGCCGGATCGATCACCTCGGGAAGGAAATGGTCTTCCCAGATGTGCAACCCGTCCTTGGTCTCGATGCATTCCATCGCCACCCCGGGTCCCATCACCTCGGAGAGACCGTAGATGTCGATGGCGTCCATGTCGAAGCGCTCCTCGATCTCCCGCCGCATCGCCTCCGTCCAGGGCTCGGCCCCGAACACCCCGACCTCCAGCGAGGATTTGCGCGGATCGCGCCCCTGCCGCTCGAACTCGTCGGCGATCGCCAGCATGTAGGAGGGGGTGACGGCGATCACCTGCGGCCCGAAATCGGTGATGAGCTGCACCTGGCGCTCGGTCATCCCCCCCGACATGGGCACCACCGTCATGCCCATCCGCTCGGCCCCGTAATGCAGGCCGAGCCCGCCGGTGAACAGCCCGTAGCCGTAGACCACATGGATGATGTCGCCGGGGCGCGCGCCGGCGGCACGCAGGCTGCGGGCGACCAGTTCGGACCAGCTCTCGAGATCGTTCCGGGTGTAGCCGACCACCGTCGGCTTACCGGTGGTGCCGGAGGAAGCATGGATGCGCACCACCTGCTCGCGCGGTACCGCGAACATGCCGAAGGGGTAGTAGCGGCGCAGATCCTGCTTGGTGACGAAGGGGAAGCGGCGCAGATCCTCGAGC
>JALSRW010000462.1 GCA_026984595.1 Alphaproteobacteria bacterium | reverse complement strand
CCAGCGAACTGCTGCCGCTGCTGTGCGAGGCCGCCACCGGCACCAATGTGCGCGAGGTCTGCACGGTAGGCGCACTGATGGAACTGCCGCCGGTCGCCCGCCCCTTCGCACCGTTCGGCGCCGATGAGCCCTGCTACATCCAATACTCCTCGGGCAGCACCAGCTTCCCGCGCGGCGTGCTGGTGACGCAGCGGGCGATCGCCGCCAACGCCCACGCCATCGCCGCCCACGGCCTGGCCCTGCGACCCGACGATCGCTGCGTTTCCTGGCTGCCGCTCTATCACGACATGGGGCTGGTGGGCTGCTGCCTGACCCCGGTGATGAGCCAGATCACCGTCGACTATCTGGAAACCACCGCCTTCGCCCGGCGCCCCCTGGTCTGGCTCAAGCTCTTGAGCGAGCGGCGCGGTACCATCTCCTTCAGCCCCACCTTCGGCTACGAGCTGGCGGCGCGACGGGCGACCGGCAACAACGGCATCGACCGTTTCGATCTCGGCACCTGGCGGGTGGCCGGTATCGGCGGCGAGATGATCCGGGAAAGCGCGCTGCGGCGCTTCGCCGAGACCTTCGCCCCGGCGCGCTTCGATCCCCGTGCCTTTCTCGCCAGCTACGGTCTCGCCGAGGCCACCTTGGCGGTGACCTTCGCTGCGCTCGGCGGGGGTGTGAAGGTCGATCGGGTGGCGCGCGGCGAGACCCTGGAGCGCGGGCGTCTCGCGGTGCCCCTGAGCAAGGAGGATTCCCGTCCTTCCCGCCATTTCGTCCTCTGCGGCAGGCCCATGCCGGGCTATACGGTGGAGATCCGTGACGACGACGGCCGCCCGCTGCCGGAGCGGCGGATCGGGCGGGTGCGCATCAAGGGGCCGAGCCTGATGTCCGGCTACTACCGCAATCCCGAGGCCTCGGCCGACATGCTGACCCCCGATGGCTGGCTGGAGACCGGCGATATGGGCTATCTGGTCGATGGCGAGCTGGTGATCACCGGGCGCTCCAAGGATCTGATCATCCTCGGCGGCCGCAACATCTGGCCCCAGGATCTGGAATGGGCGGTCGAGCACATCCCGGGCGTGCGTTCGGGCGATGTCGCCGCCTTCTCGGCGACCGACGAGGAGGAAGGCGAGCGGGTGGTGGTGATCGTCGAATGCCGCCTCACCAAGGCCGAGGATCAGGAGCGTTTCCGGCGCGAGATCCATGCCGTGCTGTCCCGCGTCGCCGGGGTCGATTGCGAGGTCGTTCTCGCCCCGCCGCGAACCCTCACCTACACCACCTCGGGCAAGCTCAGCCGGGCCGCGGCGCGCGCCAAGTATCTCGCCGGCCAGGTGCGCGACGTGGCGGAAAGCAGCGGACCGGAGCTCGCCCCTGCGGCATGATCCCGCCGGCCTCGAGCGCCGGCCGCCCGATCGGGGAAGGACCGGGATGCGACGCATCGCCGTCACCGGCGCCAGCGGGTTCATCGGCAGGCATCTGGTACGCGCCCTCGAGGGACGCGCCCGGTTGCGCCTGCTCGTGCGCCGCCCCGACGCCGGGATCGCCGGCGAGGAGGTGGAGATCCTCGAAGGCGCGCTCGAAAGCGAAGCGGCTCTCCTCGATCTGGTGGCCGATACCGAGGTCGTGATCCACGCCGCCGGGGCCATCCGCGCCCGCGATCGCGCCCATTTCGAGGCCGTCAATGCCACCGCCACCGCCCGTCTCGCGCGGGCCGCGGCGACCGTCGGCGTCCGCCGCTTCCTGCTGGTCTCCTCCCTCGCCGCCCGTGCACCCGAGGTTTCCGCCTATGCCTGGAGCAAGGCGCGGGCGGAAGAGGAGCTGCGCCGCTTCGCCGGGGCCATGGAGATCGCCATCATCCGCCCGCCCGCGGTCTACGGCCCGGGAGATCGGGCGACTCTCGAGATCTTCCGTGGCCTGGCCCGTGGACGGCTGGTGGTGCCGGCCGCCCG
>JALSRW010000461.1 GCA_026984595.1 Alphaproteobacteria bacterium | reverse complement strand
GCGGACCCCGAGCGCATCGAGGCGCTGCTGGAGGCGGGCGTGCCCGTCGAACTGGTCCCCCTGCGCAAGACGGGCAGCGGGCATCGGGAGGAGAGACGAAGAGCATGACGGCGGGCATCGGCAAGCAGGTTCGAATGGGACGCATCCTTCCGGGCGCCGGGCGCAAGGGGGCCTGTTTCGCCGCCGACCACGGCATGCAGCTCGGGCCGATTCCGGGGCTCGTGGACCTCCGCGCGGCCATCCAGGACGCCGTCGATGCCGGCTTCGACGCCGTCATCCTCTCACCCGGAGCACTCACAGCCTGCGCCGATCTGTTCGCCACCCGCGGCGCACCGGCCGCCATATTGCGCGTCGATCAGACCACCATGTGGCGGATGGGAGGCGAGATCGGGTACGAGGAGGGGCACACCCGCCTCGTCGCCTCGGTGGAGGACGCGGCGCGCATGGGGGCCGAGGGGGTGCTCACCTATTTCTTCGTCGGCCATCGCGATCCGGCTCTCGAAGACCGCATGTTCGAGATCGCCGGGGCGGTCGCGCGGCGGGCGCGCGAGCTGGGGATCGTCTATGTGGCGGAGCCGATGGCCGCGCGCGAAGGCCTGTATCGCAAGGTCTTCGACGGCGCCGTGGTGGCGGCCAATGCCCGAATGGCCATCGAGATCGGGGCCGACATCGTCAAATGCGACTGGGCGGGCAGTGTCCGCGGCTGCCGCCAGGTGGTGGCGGCGGCCATGGGCGCGCCGGTGATGATCGCCGGCGGTCCGCGCGAGGGCGGTGCCGAGGACACCATCGATCTCGTCGCCAGGCTCCTGCAGGGGCGCGCCAACGGCATCATGTTCGGGCGATCCCTGTTCCAGGCCGACGACCGGCGCAGGCTGATGCGGATCGTCCGGGCGATGATCCACGAAGGGCTTTCCGCGGAGGAGGCCAAGGCCCGCCTCGGGGAGGAGGACAGCCGATGACCAGGGTCAAGAAGATCCTCAACGATCCCGCCGATATCGTCTCCGAGGTGCTCGACGGCATCGTCCGTCTCGCCGAGGACGATCTGGTGCGCGTTGCCGGAGCGCAGGTGCTCCACCGCAGGCGGATCCCCGAGGGCAAGGTGGCCCTGGTGATCGGCGGCGGCGCCGGCCACGAGCCCATGTACTCGGCCTTCGTCGGCGAAGGGCTGGCCGATGCCTCGGTCTCCGGCGCGGTGTTCGCCGCCCCGCCGCCGGACCAGATCCTGCTGGCCACCAGGGCCGCCCATCGCGGCGCGGGCGTGCTCTACGTCTACGGCAACTATGCCGGCGACAACATGAACTTCGACATGGCCGCGGAACTGGCCGCCGAGGAGGGTATCGAGACCCGCACGGTGCGGGTCGCGGACGATATCGCTACCGCCGATCCGGCCGAGCGGCGGGGCATCGCCGGGGCCTTCTACCAGGTCAAGGTGGCGGGCTTCGCCTGCGCCACCTGCAGGGATCTCGCAGAAGCGGCCCGGCTGGTCGAGCGCTGCCGCGACAATCTCCGCTCGCTCGGGGTGGCGGTGCGCGCGGGCTCCCTGCCGGAAACCGGCGAACCCACCTTCGAGCTGGGCGAGGACGAAATCGAGATCGGCATGGGGGTGCATGGCGAGCGCGGTGTCGAACGCCGCAAGCTGATGCCCGCCGACGATCTCGTCGAGGAGATGGTGCGCCGCCTGCTGGCCGATCTGCCCTTTTCACGCGGCGACGAGATCGCGGTGCTGATCGACAATCTCGGCGCCACCACCTGGACCGAGCTGATGATCGTCAACCGGCGCATGCGCCAGCTTCTCGACGATGCCGGCATCCGCGTCCGGCGCACCGATGTCGGGGCCTGGATGACCAGCCAGGAGATGGCCGGTTTCTCGCTGAGCTTTCTCCGCCTCGACGAAGAGCTCGCGGCGGCACTGGCCCACCCGGTGCGATCACCGGC
>JALSRW010000460.1 GCA_026984595.1 Alphaproteobacteria bacterium | reverse complement strand
CCTGTCAGGCGCTGGCGGAGGCCGCCCGCGAACTCGAGGCCGGACTGCTGCGCTACGAGTCGGCACGCGATCCCGGAGGTGGCATCAATCTCGCTGTGCTGCGCTGCGAGAGTTTCGCCTCGCGCAGACCCCGTGCGCGCAGTTTCCGGAGCTGGAAGCTGTTCTTCGCGGCCTCCGGTGTGCGGGCGATGCGCGAGCATCCCGCGGAGGCGGTGGCCTTCGGGCCGGAGACCTTCGCCGGCGATCCCCGGATCGCGGCGCTGCGGTGGCAGCGGGAATGAGGCGTGTGCGGCTCCTGGTCGCCGAGGATCCCGATGAGACCGGACGCGCCCGGCGCCTGTTCGCGACCTCGCGGATCTTCCCGTGGCGCCCCGTGACAGGGGGC
Organism: Alphaproteobacteria bacterium; assembly: GCA_026984595.1. Taxonomy (GTDB): domain Bacteria; phylum Pseudomonadota; class Alphaproteobacteria; order Geminicoccales; family Geminicoccaceae; genus JALSRW01. The sequence goes on along the minus strand of JALSRW010000460.1, from coordinate 8,700 downwards.
GGCCCGCGGGGCTAGATGAGGGCCGCCGCGGCGGGGATCCGTCCCGCCGCCCGCGAGGGGAAGGGCGATGCGTCGGGACCCACGGTATGACGTGCTGTTCGAGCCGGTCCGGATCGGCCCGGTGGTGGCCAGGAACCGCTTCTTCCAGGTGCCCCACTGCAACGGCATGGGCTACCGCGACCCGACGGCGCTCGCCGCCATGCGGGCGGTCAAGGCGGAGGGGGGCTGGGCGGTGGTCTGCACCGAGGAGGTGGAGATCCATCCCAGCGCCGAGATCACGCCCTTCATCGAGCTCCGCCTCTGGGACGATCGCGACATCCCGGCGGTGGCCCGCATCGCCGAGGCGGTGCATGCCCATGGTGCGCTCGCCGGCATCGAGCTCTGCGACAACGGCCTCAACGCACCCAACCACTACAGCCGCATGGTGCCCCGCGGCCCCTCCTCCTTGCCGATCATCACCTTCACCGCCGATCCGGTGCAGGCGCGGGCGATGGACAAGCAGGACATCGCCGATCTGCGGCGCCGGCATCGGCGGGCGGTGCGCCGCGCCATCGAAGCCGGCTTCGATCTGGTCTATGTCTATGCCGCCCACAATCTGGGCATCCTCGAGCATTTCCTCTCCCGCCGCTACAACCACCGGAGCGACGAATACGGCGGCTCGCTCGAGAACCGGGTGCGGCTGCTGCGGGAAGTGATCGAGGATGCCAAGGAGGAGGCGGGCGACGCCGCGGCGATCGCCGTCAGGCTCAGTGTCGGCCAGTTCCTGGGCGAAGGCGAGCTCACCCGCGAGGAAGTGGAAGGCGTGGTCGAGATGCTGGCCGAGCTGCCCGATCTCTGGGATTTCTGCCTCGCCGGCTGGGAGATGGATTCCCGTACCTCGCGCTTCGCCGAAGAGGGCGCCCAGGAGGAATATCTGCGGGGGCTGCGCCAGCGCACCACCAGGCCGGTGGTGGGGGTGGGCCGCTACACCTCGCCCGATGCCATGGTGCGCCTCGTACGCGAAGGTCTCGTCGATTGCATCGGCGCCGCCCGGCCCTCCATCGCCGATCCCTTCCTGCCCAGAAAGATCGAGGAGGGGCGGATCGAGGAGATCCGCGAATGCATCGGCTGCAACATCTGCGTCTCCGGCGATTTCACCATGGCCCCCATCCGCTGCACCCAGAACGCGGCGATGGGCGAGGAATGGCGCCGGGGCTGGCACCCCGAGCGCATCCGCCCGAAGCAGAGCGAGGCGCGGGTCTTGGTGGTGGGGGCCGGGCCGGCCGGCCTCGAATGCGCCCTCTGGCTGGGCCGCCGCGGCCATTCCGTGACCCTGGCCGAGGCCGGGCGGGATCTCGGCGGGCGGGTGCTGCGGGAATCGCGGCTGCCGGGGCTTTCCGCCTGGATCCGGGTGCGCGACTGGCGGGAGGGGCGGCTCGCGCAGATGCCGGAGGTGGAAATCTTCCGCGAAAGCCGTCTCGAAGCCGGAGATGTGCTGGAATTCGGCGCCGCCCATGTGGTCCTGGCCACCGGCTCGCGCTGGCGACGCGACGGGGTCGCGCGCTTTCACACCCTGCCCATCCCCATCGAAGAGGCGGCCGGGATCCTCACCCCCGATGATCTGATGGAGGGGAAGCGGCCCGAAGGCGGCCCGGTGCTGCTCTACGACGACGATCATTTCTACATGGGCGGGGTGCTGGCCGAACTGCTGGTCCGGGAAGGCTTCCAGGTGGCGCTGGTCACTCCCGCCAACGAGGTTTCGAGCTGGACCCGCAACACGCTCGAGCAGCATGCCATCCAGGCGCGGCTCCTCGAGCTCGGGGTCGAACTCGTGACCGGCCGGGCGGTGGCCGCCATCGCGGCCGAGGAGGTCGAGCTGGTCTGCATCCATACCGGCCGTAGATCCCGGCGCGAGGCCGCCTCGGTGGTGCTCGTGACCGCCCGTCTGCCCGAGGACCGGCTGCTCCGGGATCTCGAAGCGCGGCAGGCGGAATGGGCGGATCGCGGCGTCGATACCGTCACCGCCATCGGCGATGCCGAGGCGCCGGCGACCATCGCCCATGCCGTCTACGCCGGGCGGCGTTTCGCCGAGGAGCTCGGTGCGCGCATGGATCGGGATGCGGTACCCTTCCGTCGCGAACTCCCCGAGCTCCTGCCCTGGCAGCCGCGCTAGTTTCCGGCGACGGCGTTCCCGCGGCTTCGGCGGACGAGCTCCAGCAGCTTGCCGAGGATGCCGTCGGGCATGAAGATGATGAACAGGATCAGCATCAGCCCGTAGATGGTGCCGTCGAGCCCGTGGATGTCGTGGCCGACGAAGATCCTGAGCGTCTCGGTCAGCAGCAGGGTGACCACCGCCCCCACCGTCGGCCCGAAGCGGACGAACATGCCGCCGGCGATCACCGCGAAGACGATCTGCAGGGAAATGGCGATGCCGGAGACCGTCTCCGGGTTGATGTAGAGCTGGTACTGGGCGTAGAGGGCGCCGGCGAAGGCGGTCATGGCGGCCGAGACCACCGTTACCGCGAGCTTGCTGCGGGTGACGTCCACGCCGATGGAGGCCGCCGCATCCTCGTCCTGGCTGCCCGCCTCGAGGGCGTAGCGCAGCATCGAGCGGTCGATCGCCCGCCAGATGGCGAGGCCGCCGAACCAGACCGCGAAGGCGATGTAGAACCAGATCTCCTTGGCGGCGAACTGCAGTGCCCAGAGCGAGAAACCGCTCCCCTCGGCGAGGGCGGTCTCCGGCGTCACCCCGAGGGAGCCGCCCGTAGAGTCGCGCAGAGCGACGATGACGAGACGGACGATCTCGGCGAAGGCGAGGGTGACGAGGGCGAAGTAATGGCCGGTGATGCGCAGGCGGAAGCAGGGATAGCCGAGGATCACGGCGAGCAGGGCGGCGGCGGCGAGGGAGGCGGGGATGCCGATCCAGGGGGTGACGCCGAAATGGTTCCACAGCATCACCGTGCCGTAGGCGCCGATGCCCATGAACCCGCCATGCCCGAGCGAGACCAGGAAGAAGCGCCCCATCAGCGACCAGCCGGTGTAGGCGAAGGACCAGATCAGCATCAGGATGGCGATGTGCAGGTAATAGTCGTTGGGAACCAGCCAGGGAACCAGGGCGACCAGCGCGAACAGCGGCAGGAGGCGGAGATCGGCGGCCATCGCCTCAGCTCCGCCGCGCGAACAGCCCCTGCGGACGCAGGAACATCATGGCGATGAAGAACAGGAAGGCCAGCACGTAGCCCCATTCCACCTGCAGGAAATAGCCGCCGAGGGAGATGAACTGGGCGAAGACGAAGGCGGCGACGAAACCGCCCAGCAGATTGCCGAGCCCGCCCATCACGCAGATCATGAAGGTGATGGGACCGAAACTCAGCCCGATCGCGGGATGGACGTCGTACTGCAGGACGAGAAGACAGGCGCCGAGCCCGGCGAGGCCGCCGCCGATGGCCGAGGTCAGCAGATAGAGCCGGTCGGGCGCGGCCCCCATCAGCGGCATGATCTCGCGATCCTGGCTGATCGCCCGGATGGCGGTGCCGAGGAAGGTGTATTTCAGGAACAGCCAGACCCCGAGCATGGCGACGAGGGCCGTCGCCGCGGCGAGGATCCGCGACCAGGGCAGGAAGATCTCGCCGACCACGAGGCTCGGCAGCGACAGGCCGAGATTGCGGAAATCGACGCCGAACAGGAGGGTGGCGAGGGCTTGCAGGAAAAACAGCACACCGCCCGTCACCAGGAGCTGGTTGATGGGCTCCGAGGCGAGGATCGGCCGGATCACGAGATGGTGCATGAGGGCGCCGGCGGCGGCCACCAGGAGAATGCCGAGAAGGAAGGCCAAGGGCAGCGGCAGGCCGTGGACGGCATAGGCGAAATAGACGGCGTACATGCCGATCATCACCAGCTCGGCGTAGCAGATCCAGACCACGTCGATGACCCCGAAGACGAGGTTGAGCCCGAGCGCCAGCAGCGCCAACACGCCGCCGAACAGGAGACCGTTGAGGAAGGCCTCGAGCAGGAAGACGTCGAAGATCTCCATGATCAGAGTCCGATATAGGCCTTGCGGATGTGCTCGGAGGCGAGCAGTTCGGCGGCCGCGCCGCGAGCCCGGATGCGTCCCGCCTCCAGGAGGTAGGCGCGATCGACGATCTTCAGCACCTGACGGATGTTCTGTTCGACGATCAGCACCGTGTAGCCTTCGGCGGAAATCCGCCGCACCAGTTCGAACACCTGCTGCACGATGACCGGAGCGAGACCGGCCGAGGGTTCGTCGAGGAGCAGGAGCCGCGGCCCCGACATCAGCCCGCGACCGATGGCGCACATCTGCTGCTCGCCCCCCGAAAGGGTGCCGGCGAGCTGCCGCCGCCGCTCCCGCAGCCGCGGGAACAGCTCGTAGACGAAGGCGAGACGCTCGCGGAAGCGGGCCCGGGCAGCCGGCGGGAAGGCCCCCATCACCAGGTTCTCCTCCACCGACATGGCCGGAAACAGGCGCCGGTTCTCGGGCACATGGGCGATGCCCAGAGCCGGCAGACGATGCGGCGGCACTCCGACCAGGGAACGCCCCAGGAAACGCAGCTCGCCGGCCCGCGGTTCCACCAGCCTGGAAATTGTGCGCAGCAGGGTCGTCTTGCCGGCGCCGTTGGGTCCGATCACCGCCACCGCTTCCCCCGCCCGCACCTCGAGATCGACCGCGAACAGGGCCTGGAAGGAGCCGTAGCCGGCATCGACGCCGCTCAGCTCCAGAAGGGGCGGGGCGGCTCCCGGCTCAGCCATCGCCCGCCACCCGCTGCTGCAGCTCTTCCGCCTCGCTGCCGAGATAGACCTCGATCACCCGCGGATCGTGGGCCACCTCGCGCGGCAGCCCTTCGGCGATCTTCTCGCCGTGATCGAGGACGATGCAGCGATCGACGACCCGCATGAGGACGCCCATGATGTGCTCGACCCAGACAATGGTCACCCCGAGTTCGTCCCGGATCCGGAGCAGCAACTCCGCCGCCTGTTCCGTCTCCTGTTCGTCGAGCCCGCCGAGGCTCTCGTCGGCGAGCAGCAGTCGGGGGCCGGTGGCCAGCGCCCGGGCGAGCTCGAGCTTCTTGAGACCCGCCGCTCCGAGCTGATCGATCCGGCTCCCGGGGTCGCTCGGCAGGCCGACGGCTTCCAGCGCCTCGCGGGCGATGCGGGAAGCCTCGGCATGCCCGACGCCGCCGCCCCGACCGTAATGGGCGGCCACCAGGACGTTCTCCAGGATGGTGAGCTTGCGGAAGGGGCGCGGGATCTGGAAGGTGCGGCCGATCCCGAGCCGGCAGACCGCGACCGGCGAAGCGCCGGTGATCTCGCGCCCGGCGAAGCGCACGCGACCGCCGCTCGGGGGCAGCATCCCCGCGATCAGGTTGAAGGTGGTGCTCTTGCCCGAGCCGTTGGGTCCGATCAGCCCCAGGATCTCACCTTCGCGGATGTCGAAGGTGAGATCCCGGACCGCCGTGAAGCCGCCGAAACGCTTGGTGAGGCCACGGACCTCGAGCAGAACCTCGCCGGAGCGATCCGTCACGGTGCGGCGAAGGTGTGACCGGCCGGCAGCGGCAGCACCGGATCGATGGTCTGGATGGCGGTCGGCCAGGCGATGTAGGTCTTGGCCTTCACATATTGCATGACCACCGGCGAACTGCGGAGGTTCTGGCCCGCCATCTCGTGGCCGGGCGGGGCGAACTTCACTCCGTAGCCCTGGATCGTGCCGCCTTCCGGAATGTCGGTGTCGAGGGCCGCCTTTCTCAGGGCTTCGGGATCGAAGCCGCCGTAATCGCGGATCGCCCGCGGCAGCACATCGGTCAGGAAGATCCAGGTCTGGTTGAAGCCCATGCTGACATGCGGCGGTACCTCGCCCGGTCCCTTCTCCGCCTGGTAGCGACGCACCATCTCGGCGATGAGATCGCCCAGACCCGGGGCGAGGGTGGCCGGATCGAGGAGCTGGGCGGCCACCGGATCGACGTTGAAGAAATAGTCGACATCCTCGCCGAAGGTCGCCCACAGCTTGTCGATCTGCCCGTAACCGGCGCCGTGCCCGATCAGCGCCTTGAAGCGCAGTCCCTGTTCCTTGGCCTGGCGCAGGAAGAGGGTGATGTCCGGGTTGTAGCCGGTGTGCAGGATGACATGCGGCCGCGCCCGCCGCAGCTTGGTCACGAGACTGGAAAGATCGGGAGCGGTGGCCGAATAGCCTTCGTTGAGGACCACCTGCATACCGTATTGTTCGCAGTTGCTCTCGTTGCCGGCGGCCACCCCGGAACCGTAGGGGCCGTCCTCGTGGATGATGGCTACCCGCAGATCGGCCGGCGCGATCCCCATCTTCTTTTCGCTGTGTTCGTTCAGGAAGGCGCAGGAGGCCCAGCCGAACTGATCGCTGTGGACCTGGGCGCGGAACACGTAGCGGAGATTCTTGTTCTTGAAGACCGCCGAGGAGACGCAGACATTGGCCCACATGAACCGCTTCATGGCGTCCACCTTCTGCGCCATCGGCACACAATGGGCGCTCGAATAGACGCCCATGATGAGGGCCACGTTTTCCTGGGTCAGCAGCCTCTCCGCTTCGGCGATCGCCACTTCGGCCTTGCTCTGGGCATCGGCCCAGACGGGTTCGATGCGATAGCCCTCGACCCCGCCCCGCTCGTTGACGAGGTCGATGGCGATACGGGTACCGATGGCCGCGGCCTCGGATCCGCCGGCGGCGAAAGGACCGGTGAAGTCGTAGATGACACCGATGCGGATGACCTTTTCCTGCGCGGTCGCGGAATAGGCGAAACCGGCCGCCACCGCGAGGGCGGCGAGCCCGGCGAGGGTCCGACGACGCATGTTTTGCCTCCCTTTTCCTGTGCAATGGTTTTGTGGTACTGGCGAAGCCCCTTTGTCAAGCGGGACCGGGGAGGCGGAAATGGAGAAGGAAGTCGAACGGCTGCGCAGGGAACTGGTGGCCGCCCACAAGAACCGCGCGATGCTGTACGCCCATATCTTCGATGCCGTGGCCGAACGTTTCGGCGCCGATGTCGCCGAGGAGGTGATGAAGCGGGCGATCTACCGGCGCGGGCGGGAGATCGGCGCCCGCTTCCGGGATTTCGCCCCGGCCGATCTCGACGGGCTCTGCCGCGCCTTTCTCGATTTCGTGCCCGACCAGGGAAGATTGTTCGAGCCCGAGGTGCTGCGCTGCGATGCCGAGGCGCTGGAGATCCGCATGCGGCGCTGTCCTCTCAAGGAGGCCTGGCTCGAGGCCGGTTTCCCGCCGGAGCGGGTACGCACCTTGTGCCGGATCGCCGGGGTCGTCGACAACGGCACCTTCGAGGGTGCGGGTTTCGCCATCGAGGCCGAGACCTGGAAACCGGGAACGGAAGGATGCTGCCGGCTCCACATCCGTGCCGGCGACAGCGGTGCCTGATGCCGTAGCGCTCGTGGCGTTAACGCTTTGTTGACGCTGCCGGCCGTAGGCTCGTCGCCATCCTCGTCGACCGGCGGCCGAGGTCGCCGGCGGCACCCGTTGCGACAGGCGCGGAAGGGTTCGACCATGCAGCAGCACGAGCTGATGTTCCTGGCCCAGCTCAGCGCCCAGCGGACCCTTCTGGTGCGTCTGCTGGTGCTGACCTTCCTGAACGAACCGGAGCCGGTGCAGGCGGTGCGGCTGGTGCGCGAACTGTTCCGCGCGAGTCCGGTGCAGCCCCCTGCCGACAGCGGGCTCGACCCGGCCGTCTCGGATCTGCTGGCGGGCATGACCGACGAGGAGATCGACCGCATCCTGACCGAGGTGGAGGCCCATCTCGTCGGCCGTGAACCCGCCCCGGTCGCGCCCCGGGGCTAGGGCGCGGGGCCGGGAAACAGCTCCGGCGGCGGCGGCAGGAGAACCCCGGCGACGATGTCGGCCAGGCTGGCGGGCACCGGCAGCCGCACCGCCTCTCCGGCCGCGGGGGGCTCGGGCAGCGGGCCGAACAGCCGCTCGAAGAGGACCCGCTCGCCGGACACCGAGAGCACCGGCCCGCCCGCCGCCTCGACCCGCAGGCCGAGCGCCTCGAGGCGTCGTCTGGCCTCGTCCAGGCGTTCCTCGGGGATGGCGAAGGCGGCGATGGTCTCGGCGGTGAGGGGCCCGCCGGCGTCGAGGATCGAGCGGCCGGCGGCATCCTTGAGCACGAACTGGGCATGGATGGGAGAGGGGGCTTCGTCGGTCATGACCGTCCGTCCGCAGGCATGCGGGGCGATCGCGAGGATCGCCCACAGGAGCAGGAAGGGAAGGCGGGCCGGCGGACCGTCGCCCGCCGGCCGCACCGACCCCCGGTCTAGCGCGAACGCAGGGTCTCGATCACGTCCTCGATGAACTCGGCCGGCATTTCCGGCATCTGGCCGCTGGAAATCATCTCGAGCTGGCGCTCGCGGGGAGCCGAGAGGAAGGCGGCGGTGACGTCGCCCATGGCGATCAGATAGGACCATTTGGCATCGACCAGACCGGCGCCGGTGGCGGCATCGGGACCCGGCCCCGCGGCGTCGCCCATGCGGCTCTGGCCGGTCTTCACATCGCGCGCCGCCTTCATCAGTTTTTCCTTGACCTTGGCGGGGGTCAGCGAGCTGTCCTTTTCCAGCAGCAGGGCGCAGACTCCGGCCACCTGCGGGCAGGCGGCGGAGGTGCCGCTGAACAGGCCCCAGCCATCGTCGGCGGCACCGGTGGAGGGAGCGATGCCGTCGAGCGAGGCACCCTCCTGG
>JALSRW010000459.1 GCA_026984595.1 Alphaproteobacteria bacterium | reverse complement strand
GGGTGCGGGGCGGCAGGCTCGCCGAGCTCTGCCGGAGCTTCGACATCACGCCGCCGAGGATCTTCATCCACACGCCGCAGCCGCCGCCCCTGGATCTGCGCAACGAGGATGCGAGTCTCGCCTATGCCGATCTCTGCGTGCGCGTGCTCGCCATCCTGCGCCGCGAGGACCCGGAGCCGCGGCTCCACGTCTCGATCGCGGGCGGGCGCAAGATCATGAGCTTTTATATGGGCTACGCGCTCTCGCTGCTGGGACGGCCGGAGGACGAACTCACCCATGTGCTCGTCTCGCCGCCCGAATTCGAGGGGCGCGACTTCTGGTGGCCGGGCGGCCCGCCGGGGGTGATCGAGACCGCCGGCGCGCGGCTTGCGACCGACCGCGCCGAGGTGGAGCTCGTGCCGGTGCCTTTCCTCGCGCTGCGCGAACATGTGGACGAGGCGCTGCTGATGCGGCTGGTGGAAGGCTCGGTGGGGTTCAGCGAGCTGGTGCAGTGGATGTCGGGCCGCATCGTGCCGGAGCTGGTGCTGTGCCGTTCCAGGCCGCGCATCACCTACGGCGGCCGCACGCTCGAGCTGCAGCCGCTGCAGGCGGCGATGCTGCATGTCCTCGCCCGCGCCCTGCGGGAGAACTGGCCGGGTTTCGGCCCCGAAGGCGTGGGAGGCTCGGGCTGGCTCAGCTGGCAGGAGTTCGAGGACGGCGGGCGTCCGCTGCAGGCCTTCCAAGAGGCCTATGAGAAACTTGCTCCCGGCCGTTCACCCGGGTTTCTCGATGACGTGAAGACAGTGCTCCACGGAGCCCCCAGAAACTTCGACTTCGAGGCGTTCCGCGGTCGCTTGCAGCAGGTACGGGCCAAGCTCGGCCGGGCACTGCGGGAGTTCGGGCACACGGGACCGGCGGCGCTCAGGATCGAGCATCGCCGCTGCCGTATCGCCATCCCCGGCAAGACGGATCCTCAATGGCGGGAGATCTTCGGCCTGGTGGGAGTGGCGCCCGAGCGCATCCGCTTCGAGGATTGATGGCTCAGACGAGCGGCGGATAGTCGCGAAATTGGACGAAGCGGAACTCGCGCAGCTCGCGACCGTCTTCCGTACGGCTCACGCGCCGCTCGCTGGTGGCGGCGAGGCAGCGGATGCCGCGCTGCTGCAGGCGCTTGACCAGCGCCATGGTGAGGGTGAATTCGCCCTGGACGAGGGCGTGGGTGGTCTCGGCGGGAAGGGAAGCGAGCACTTCTTCGGCCTTTTGCTCGATCCACGTTCCGTCCGCACCGGGCGGCACCTCGGGGAAGGGAACGTCGATGATCGCTTCCGCAAACTCTCGTGCTGCAGCGCGCTGATCTTCCGACCACTCGTTTGAAGGATGATTAGATATATTAGCAAAAACCGACGGACTACAGGTGTATTTAGATATTTCTTTGGCCCACTTATGTGCTTGCTCGATCAATGTTTTGGCAGGATTTATTTGTTTCTGGTAGCCAGCGTGGTCAAGATCATTTCTAAACTGAACGATACTTCTAAACACGTTCCCAAGTTTGTGTTTCATACTATTGTCTACTTTCTCTCTCAGTTCATGATCATAATGCGGAAGACCTGGTGCGGCAATTTCAGCTGGCCCCTGCAAGGAGATGAAGGCTTCCCGAACCGTGGTGAGCGCCTCCACATAACGGCCCATGTTCACGTACAGTTGGGCGAGGGCGGCTAGCACGTCGCGAGCCCGTTCTCCAACCAGGGCGTCACCGTCGAAGACCAGGGGCCTGGCCATCTCTTCGATACGATCCAGCACGTCGGCGAGGGCCGGCATGTGCACTTCGATGTCCTTGCGCGCATGCTCCACCGCTTCCAGCAGACGCCTGGCACTGGATGGCTGGCGCCTGCCATTGTTGGCCGAACCCAGCAACAGTGCGCCCGTGCGTATGGTCTGGAGGTCCCGGGCGAATTCATTCAAGCTATTATACAGCCAATTAAGCGCATTCGTATTTCGTGTCGTTTTACCGATGTATCGCTTTTCTTTCATGAATAGTTCAGAAACATGAGCGAAGCGCCCAGTCTCCAGGAACATGACGAGTCCATGTGCCCAGTCAATGAGCTCGACGAAGGGCGTGAGTTCGAGGATGGGCGCAACGTCTTCTCTCTTCAATTCGAAGGCCCCGTAGACGACCCGCATCTGTCCGTGCTTGGCATCCACCATCCGCACGAACGAGATGATCCCGGCAGCGAAGAAGGGCTGATGACGCAGCGCATGCGTGATGTCGACGGTGACGAGATCCTCTTGGGAAACCCGCAGTTCACGCTTGAGTTGCTCGAACTGACCCCAGAGTTCCCGTTCGGTTCGCCCCTCCAGTATGGTAACAAGCCGTGGTTGTCCGAGGCCGCTCGCACGGAAGGCCTCGCACAGCCGGGAACCGTTCGTGTCCCATGCCTTGGCGGTCGCGATGACCACCGTTTCATCCGGACGCGGCTCGAGCAGCCAGTTCAGGGCCTGAGCGATCCAGGGCGTGGCCGGCGCCGGGTCGCGATCGGCAAGGGCGTAACGGGTCGGGTGATAGGTCCCGGTACCGAGGAAGGTGATGAGCCTGTGCATGGCATTCCACTGCGCCCGGCGTGTCACACGCCGTAGATCTTGAGGGCATTCTTGGAGGGTCGCCTGAGACGATCGGACCAGACTTCTTCGCGCAGATAGGCGAGCACCTGCTGCTTCAGCTCCTCATCCTCGATCGCCGCCCAGCGTTCGGCGAACGGCTTGCTGCGAAGCGCCATATCCGGGGTCTTGAGGCTCGGATCCTTGGCGAGCTCGCGCGCCGTCTCCTCCACCCACCTGCGGGCCGCATGCGCCGAGCGCCCCGCCCCGGAACCTTCGACATTCCCGTCGGTGCTCTCGAACACCCCGTAGCCGACCGCCGTCTTGGCGCCGAAACCGGCCACCTGGAAGAGATATGCGAAGGCCGCATCGACGAGCTCCCGCCAGCGTTGCCGCAACACCTGCGGAAGGCTTTCCATGGGCCGCAGCTCGACGTGAAAGCGAAAGCGCGCGCCCGGTTCGATGACGAGGAAGGGATTGGGCTTCGGGTTCTCGGAGCTGTGCGGGCTGTTGTTGCCCTGATAATAACCGGCATGATGCGGGGTGAGGATCTCCACCTCGAGGCCGCTTCCCTCCGCCGGGACCGGAAAGACGTCCCAGAACACCAGTGCACCCCGGTTGTGGATGCCGCCGGCAAATGAGGGATCGGTGCCCTTTTCGAGGAAGGCCCGGGCGGTCGGGACCTCATGCCGCTCCCTTTTGTCCACCACCGTGTCGGCGAAGGGTGCGAAGAGCTCATGCGGCACGCGCGCGATATGCTCGAGGGCTGTTTTCCGCTCTGCCTCGGCCCATGCCCGCACCGCGTCCGGGGCGTCGTGCTCCGGCCCGCGCACAACCGCCGCGGTGGCATCGAAGCCGAACAGCCACCAGATGGAGACGAGGTCCCAGCCCCGCCGTCGATCCTCGTCCTCCTCGAGAGCGAGGCTTTCCGCGGCCCTTCTCAGCGCGCCCTTGACGGAGGATCCGGGCAGATAGGGAAGCCCATAGGGCCAGAGGAAGGCGAAACCGTTTTCGACCGGATGCTCCATGCCGAGTCCGGTCACGAAGGGTGCACGGCTGACGGCTTCCTTGACGAACAGGCGATCAGCGATCCGCTGGCTGAGCATGTTCTGGCGTTCGACCAGTTCTGCGGCCGGGACGGGTGCGCGCACCTGCGCAACTTGCTTCAACCCGTCGCGCTTCGCGTTTTCGGAGGCACTTTCCCAGTCTTGCGGATTCCAGATCCGGAAATAGAGGTAGAACGCATGTCCCGGCGCCAGCTCAGCGGCGTGGCGATCGAGACCGTTGCGCACGGCGGAAGGAACCGCCGCCACCGCAGAAGGGCCGGACGGCTCCTGCTTCTTCCCCTTCCCCTTGGGGCTTTGCCCGTGCGGGCCGCCGCCCCGCCGCCGCCTGGAACCGTTCGCCATCGCTCAGCCCTCCTCGCGCGCAGCCGCGAACTGCTTGATCCAGCGAAGCAGACTCATGACCTCGCGGGTCGCGAGCCGGTAGCGGCCGCCGTCCGCCTGCGCGAGCCAGTCCATGACCTGCTCGAACGCGCGTCCCTGCGGGCGGTCCGGGAGTGCTTCGAAGCGCTCCCACAACCACGCGCAGATCTGGTTCACGAGCGTCTGGTGGTGCTTGTCCTTGCTCTGCTTGTCCTTGCTCTGCTTGTCTTTGCTCTGGAGAAACGCCAGCGTCTGCATGAGGCCGCTGTTCATGATCAGGGCCGGCGCCGATTTGGCGAGATTGGCGTAGTCCTTGAAGCTGTCGTCCAGACTTCGCTGCGCCTCTCCCGTCCGTTCCCAGGCGTAGCGGGCGCGTTTCGATTCCCAATCGCACAGCTGACCGTTCGCCATCGCCCCTCTCCTCAGCTCACAACCCGCAGCACCACCTGGCCGCGTCCCGTGGTGGCATCCCCGCCGATCTGGACGAGCTCGCCGTCGAGGGCCTCGTGGAGATCCTCCGCGATCTCCTTAGCCGAGGTGCCGTCCCCGTTCCTGCGCGCCCTGGATGCGAGCAATGCCCCGATCATCACGCTCTCGGGCGGCAGGTTCTCGGTGTAGAAGAGCCCGCCCTCATCGGCGGTCCCGGTCTCGTCCTTGATCCGCACATGCGGCTCGACGACCGTGCCGGTCTCGACGAAGTGCGTGAAATCCTGATCCGACAGCAGCACCAGGTCCTGCTTCACCTTCTCCGCGAAGAAGGAGAAGCCGCTCTCGCCGGTTGGAAAGGCGTTTTGCGCAAGCCACGCGCCAATGGCCTTGATGTCTTCCCTCTCCGTCGCCTCGAAGGTGAAGGCCTCGAGCACGAGCTGGCCGTCCACGAGCACCCGTTTGGAGGCCGTGAGCGCGCGCCCCTCTTCCACCTGCGGGGGCTGCCAGCCCGGGTCCGCACCTGCCATCGCCAGGACCCGGCGCGCGCGGGCGAGTGCGGTGGGCGAGGTCGCGTAGACGAAGGCCTGGCGCAGGCTGCGGATCGGAAACAAGAGCAGCTGGGCATCGGTGAAGGCCACCGCACCGGCGTGTTCGTGCGCCTTGTCGGTGCCGGGGCCGAACACCCGCGCAAGCCACTCCTCCTCTCGACCCCGACCCTTGAGGTGATCCCTGAGTGCCCCCTTGAGGCCGGAGCCTGCGAAGAGGGGATGGCCGGTGTGGCGCTCGCGCTGGATGGGGTTGTCGATGAGCCCGCCCACGGCGGTGCCGGCCCCCATGTGGACCGGGCTCACGGCGTGGTAGAAGAGAATGCGACTTTCCTGGAACATGGTCCTTTCCTCAGCTCTCCGGCCAGTTGGCGATCAGAACGTTGTTGAAGCCTTCGGCGCGCCGCTGCGCCCAGAGGCCCTCTGTCGGCAGCAGGGACCAGAAGCCCTTGGTGAGGAGCTCCTCGAGCCCCTCCCGCAACGGTCCCTCGGCCTCGGCGAAGGCGTAGACGGCGCCGACGGGAACCGTTCGCTGGGCCGGCTTCGGCCTGTGCTTGGCGAGATCCCAGCCGCTCACCACCCGCGCACGCGGCACCACGGCCGCAACCAGCCGGGCAGAGATTCCAGAAGGCCCCTGCCACAGATCCTCCGCCTCGAGCCCGGGCGGGCGCCAGCCGCCGGGGAACACACCCGGCGTGCGCAGGATCAGAAGGAAGCGGCATTCGCGTTCGATCCGTTCCCAATCGGGCTCCGGCGGCCAGGGCACCGCGGCGGGTTCGATCGTCACGGCCCGACCATCGCCGCCGAAGCGGAGCAGTCCGTCCCGGGGCACATGGCCGTCGGCCCCCCGCACCTCGACGAAGAAGCCGAGATCGGGATCCGGCGCCACCACATCGCTGGTGTAGAGAGCACCGGTGCGCGTGGTGCGCGTGAAGCCCTGCAGTGCGATGCCGAGGCGCGTCTCCGTCTTCCAGAGGTCCCCGCTCTGAAGGACCTGTTCTGCTCCGGGGACTCCCCCACTGAGGTAGGTGCGAAGGCCTGCAGACGTGAGCCACAGGCCCGATTTGGGCTTGCCCGGCTCAATCCGGCGCAGTACCGGCAAATGCGCCAATGGGTGGCTGGTCACGAGTCCGCACTCGGCCAGTCGCTTCCCGGAGACATCGAGATCGAGGCGCCGGACGTCCGCGATCCCTTCCTCTTCTCCGTAAGCCACCAGATCGGCCGCAAGCGGAAACAGCGGCTCGATCGTGCCATTGCGCCGCCTTGCCGGAAGGAGCGTGGTCAGGGTGAAGGTGCCGGGCCTTGCGGGGGTGCCCAACACATCTTCGAGCGCGCCCTCGAGTGCCGTATGGCCGTTCGCGAACGTCTGGAGATCCACTCCTGCATCCACGAGCATGCGCGAGCGCAGCGCGCCCGCCGCCACCGTGGGCCAGGGCGGCATCTCCGCCTCGCTGTGCGATCCCGCCTCTCCGAAGAGCCGGTTTCCGCGCAGATAGAGGACATCCACCGCATGGAGGAAGCGCTGTTCAACCATGGGCCGCCTCCTTCCGCTGTGCGCTCGGCTGCATGTTGGGGCCAAGGAGTGCGGCGGCCCGACCGTCGCGGCCGAGGAATTCGGCGACGATGAAGAGGCCCCGAAGCCAGCGGAACGGATCCGCTCCCTTCCCCATCTTGGCCGCGGCACCCGCTGCACCGGCGAGGCGGTGGGCGAGCTCGCGTACCGCGGCCACGTCGAGCTTCTGCGAATCCGTCTGGCGCGCCATCTGCCAGGCGAGATTGGGAGCGAGCAGGTCCGAGAGCTCATCGCCTTCGAGCTGCCCGAGCCAGTCCACCACATGGTAGACCGCCCGGCGCGAAAACCCGCCGCTCGAAACCAGCCCCGCAAGCTCCATCACAAGGCGCAGCGGGGCATGCTCCGGCTTGCCGTCCGCCGCGAACCACTTGGCCACGAAAGTGTCGGCGCTTCCGGAGCGCTTGAGCACGCGCACCGCGAAGGCATCGCGCTTCGCCTTCTCCTTCGCCTCCCGCTCCGCCTTGCGCAACTCTTCGAGAACCAGGCGAAGCGGGGCCGTGGCATGGGCGACCACGGCCCCCGCCGAAGCGGTCGCCCGCGTGCCCATGGTGCGATAGAGGCGGTGCACGGACTCGTCGAAGACGAAGCCCTTGCCGGTCCGATAGCGTTTGCGGATGGCGGCGAAGGCGGGAAGCTCCGCCGGCCAGAGGGTGGAATCGAGCCCGCCATAGAGCATGCGAAGCGTGAACATGAGGGGCAGCAGATCGTCGATGCTGACGAAGGCGAGCACATCGTCGCCGCCGGCGTAGATGAGCTTGCCCTTGAAGAGCCGTTCCACGACCACGGGAACGAGATGCACGGCAAAATCGCTCAGAGCCTCCGAGATCGCCATGTGACGGGCGGGTGAGGGTGCTCGCGGTGCATTCGCGTATTCGTCGAGATCCTCCACCTCACGCTTGAGATCTGCGATCCGCTCCCGCAGCCTGGGATGCCAGAAGTCCCTGTAGGCCAGCGCCGCGGCCAGACCCGTCCCGGAAAGCCAGGCGCCCATGCGATCCCCGTCCATGAGGATCGCCGCATAGTAGGTCTCCGGGCGGCGGTCGAGAAACTCTTTCCGGCGCAGTCGGCTCTCCAGAGCCGACAACTGTTCGGAAGCCCGTTGCGCCTCTTCATCGTTGCCTTCCGCCTCCTCGCGCAGCTTCTCGAGCCGGGCGAGCAGGCGTGCCGCCGGGCGGTTTTCTCTTCTGAGGTAGGCGAGCTTCGCCGGCAGCGCCGGCACCTCGCTGGGCTTCGTCTCTTCGGCCAGCGCCGCCACCCGCTCGTCCGGCAGCTCGGCGAGCGCCTCGAGATCCCGTGCCGCCGCCATGGTGTGGGTCGAGACCACATAGCGGCGGAGCGACTCGAGACCGGAGACCGCACCGCGGACCTCCTCCGCCCACATCTCGGGCCAGAGGCGCTTGAGGGCGCAAAGCGTGCAAAGATGTTCGCCCTTGCCCGCCCAACTCGGTCTTTTCTCGGCAATCCGGATCCAGAGCGTGCGCTGTTCCTTGCGCTGGCCGGGAGGCTCTGCGAGCGCGCTGTCGTCGTCGGTGAGCCATTCGCGCTCCCCGCAGAGACTGCAGCGATACCCTTTCTCTTCGCTCTGCGGGAAGGGGCGCAGGGTCTTCGCCGCCGCCAGCGCGCGATCGGCGAGATCGTAGCCTGCGGGATACAGCACCCCCGCATTGGGCCGGAAGAACCCGCTTTCGCTGAAGCTCTCGAGCAGCCCCCAGAGGGGCGTTGCGAAAAATCCGGGACGCGCATCGTCCTTCGGATAAAAGGTGCCGAGCAGTCGCTCGAGCTTCTCTGCAGCTTCGCTCACATCGCCGCCGTGATCCGCCCAGGGAACGAGGGCCCAGGACACCTCCGGGAAACCCTGGAGGTGCCGCTCGATCTGACGCCAGCCCGGAAGCTCTCCGCGGTCTTGCACGCCGGCCTCAGCGAGCAGGCGCGCGAAGGCGGCCTCCGCCTTTTCTCGGATCCACCTTCGCATGCGCTCTTCGGCCTTGCACGCGAGCTCCTCGCCCCGCCCGTGGGGGACGATGGCGAGCAAGCGGTTCGGCAGGCCGGCCACGAACAGCGGATTGCTGTCGGTTGTGACCTCGGCCCAGCCCTTCTTCAGCTGATCGAAGCCATCCAGCCCCGGTTTGCGCAGGAGCCAGAAATCTACCACCGGGAGCCCGCGGAGCGCGGGAAAGAGCATCGCTTCCGGGCCGAGCTCTTCGAGAATCACCTTCATCCCCTCGAAGGCGAGGGTCGAGAGCAGGTGCGATCCCGCCCAGAGATCGGAAATGCTGCGGGCGGTGGCGATGAAGTCCTGGACCGGCCCGATGCTCACCAGCAGCAGCCCGACCCTGCTCTCGGGATCGGCGGCCATGGCGGTGGCGAGGGCTGCGGTGAGATCAAGATGGGCCCAGATGGTGTGATCGGGAACGCGCGAGTCCGCCGGCAGAAGCCGCCAGAACTGCCCGAGCTGCCCGCGCGCATGCTCATCCAGCATCTCCGGCTCCGGGAGCAGCCGCCACAGCGCCCAGGCGGTGGCTTCGTAGTCGATCCCGTCATC
>JALSRW010000458.1 GCA_026984595.1 Alphaproteobacteria bacterium | reverse complement strand
GAGCCGACCATCGGCATCGATCACCACCACCGTGTTGAACAGCGTGCTGCCGCTGAAGGTGGCGTCGAGCTCGTTGAGCCCCATCACCACCACCGCCCGGTGCCGGGCGGCGGCCTCGTACACCGGATCGAGCGCATCGCTCGAAAGATCGACGGCATTGGCGCGCAGACGGGCATGGATCTCGTTGCCGAGTTTGAGATCGGGACCCGGGCGCAGACGCCAGATCCAGCTCGGGTAACCGGGCAGGAAGGTTTCCGGAAAGACGATCAGCCGGGCGCCTTCGGCCGCGGCCTCCTCGATCCAGGCCACCGCCCGTTCGACGGAGGCGGCGAGATCGAGCGAGAGCGGCGGTTTCTGGACGATGGCAGCTTTGAAGGACATGACCCGCTCCCCGATGACGGCAGCTTTCGTTCAGTCCCCGGCGAGCTCGACCGGACGGCGCCAGCGGCCCAGTCCGCGGCGGAGGATGAGGGTCACGCTGAGGGCGGTCGCCATCCAGAAGAACCAGGTGATGCCGCTTCGGAGGAAGATGGTGAAATCGCCCTGGGACATCAGCATGCTCTGACGGAAATTGTCCTCCAGCATCGGTCCCAGGATGAAGGCGATCAGGAAGGGTGCCGCGGGGATGCCGGTACGCAGCATGAAGTAGCCGAGAAGTCCGGTGGCGAACATCACCAGCACGTCGAACATGGTATTGTTGATGGCGTAGGCACCGAACACGCAAAGCGCCAGCACGCTCGGATAGAGGATCGATTTCGGGATATCGGCGACCCGCCGGAAGGCGCGAATTGCGATCTTGCCGGTGATGAACAGGAACACCGAACTCAGCATGATGCCCATGAACAGGGCGTAGATGAGGATGATGTTCTGCTGGAACATGATCGGCCCCGGCCGCAGCCCGTGAACCATGAAGGCCCCGAGAATGACGGCGGTGATGACATCGCCGGGCACCCCCAGCGCCAGCAGCGGAATCAGGGTGGCGCCGGCGACGCCGTTGTTGCCGGCCTCGGAGGCGGCAACGCCCTCCAGCTCGCCCTTGCCGAAACGGTCGCGGTTGGGAGAGATTCGCCGCGCTTCGCTGTACGCGAGAAAGGCCGAGGGGGCTCCGCCGATACCGGGGATTGCGCCCATCACCACGCCGATCACGCTGCCGAGGCCGATGGCCCGGAGACAGCGTCGGAATTCGGCCCAGGTCACATGGTGCCGGCCCAGATCCATCACCTTGCCGGCGGTCTCCGCCGGCCGTCGCAGATATGCGAGGATCTCGGGCAGGGCGAACAGGCCGATCAGCACCGGAATGAAGTTGAGGCCGGCCATCAGCTCGGTGGTGCCGAAGATGAAGCGGTCGGTACCGTAGACGAGATCGAGGCCGACCGTCGCCGCCAGCAGTCCGAACCCGGCAGAGATCAGGCCCTTGGTCAGGGATTCACCGGACACCCCGGCGATGATGGTCAGCGAGAACAGAATGAGAGTGAAGAACTCGGGCGGTCCGAAGCTCAGGGCGAAGGCGGCGAGCCAGGCGGCGAACAGAATGAGGGCGAGGTTGGAGACGAGGTCGGCGATGCAGGAGGCATAGAGCGCCATTTCCAGCGCCTTGCCGGCCTCGCCTTTTTCGGCCAGCGGATGTCCGTCGAGAACGGTGCAGCTCGAAGCCGGGGTGCCCGGCGTCTTGATCAGGATGGCCGGGATCGAGCCGCCGAAGATGCCGCCCTTGTAGACCCCGAGCAGCAGCAGGATGCCGACCACCGGCTCCAGGGTGAAGGTGAAGGGCAGGGTGAGCGCTACTCCCATGGTGGCGCTCATGCCGGGGACGGCACCGACGATCACCCCGATCACCACGCCGAAGCCGAGGGCGGCGATGGCGTCGATCTGGGCGATGGTCTGGAACGCCCAGTAGGCGGCATCCCAGGCGTTCACGGCCAACGCACCCAGTCACCC
>JALSRW010000457.1 GCA_026984595.1 Alphaproteobacteria bacterium | reverse complement strand
CATCGGTGCCGATCTGGTGGAGGTCAGCCCGCCCTTCGATCCCTCCGGCATGACCGCCTGGGTGGGGGTGAATCTGATGTTCGAGCTGCTCTGCGTGCTGGCCGATTCGGTGGCCCGCCACCGCGCCGCCTGAGCCACGACCAGCCCCTTCGATGCGACTCGCTCCGGGCGGAGGGATGCCCTATATCTGCGCCCGCAGGAACACGCAACGGGGCACCGGGGAAAGGCAATGGCGACCGCGCGCATTCCCGATCTCGAACCGCAGATGCATCGGCTCGGCCTCGCCGCCCGCGAGGCGGCGCGCGCCATGGCAGCGGCGCCGCGCAGCGCCAAGGACACCGCATTGCGGGCCGGAGCGGCGGCCCTGCGGGCACGCGCCGAAGCCATTCTCGAGGCCAATGCCAGCGACATGGCGGCGGCCCGCGCCAGGGGCCTCTCCGGGGCCATGCTCGACCGGCTGGAGCTCACGCCGGCAAGAGTCGAGGCGATGGCCGCCGGTCTCGAAGCGATCGCCGAGCTGGAGGATCCGGTCGGCACCGAACTGGCCCGCTGGCGGCGTCCCAACGGGCTGGACATCGCCCGGGTACGGGTGCCGCTCGGGGTCATCGGCATCATCTACGAGAGCCGTCCCAACGTCACCGCCGATGCCGGTGCGCTGTGCGTGAAGGCGGGCAATGCGGCCATTCTCCGCGGCGGCTCCGAGAGCTTCCATTCGAGCCGGGCCATTCTCGACTGCCTGCGCGCGGGCATCCGCGATGCCGGCCTGCCGGAAGCCGCGCTGCAGTCGCTGCCCACCACCGACCGCGCCGCGGTCGGCATCATGCTCGGGATGCACGAGCATATCGATGTGATCGTGCCGCGCGGCGGTCGCTCGCTGATCGAACGGGTCTACGCCGAAAGTCGGATCCCGGTGCTGGCCCATCTCGACGGCAACTGCCACGTCTATCTGCACGAAGCGGCCGAGACGGCGATGGCGGTGGAGATCGTGCGCAACGCCAAGATGCGCCGCACCGGCATCTGCGGGGCGGCGGAGACCCTGCTCTGCGACCGGGCCGTCGCCGAACGCATCCTGCCACCGGTGCTCGAGGCGCTGATCGCCGCAGGCTGCGAGATCCGCGGCGACGAGGAAGTGTGCCGCATCGAGCCGCGGGCGGTGCCGGCCACGGAGGAGGACTGGCGGACCGAATATCTCGACGCCATTCTCGCGGTGAAGCTGGTCGAGGGTATCGATGCGGCCATCGACCACATCAACGCCTGGGGCTCGCATCACACCGACAGCATCGTCACCGCCGACCGCGCGGCGGCCGAACGCTTCCTCGCGGGTGTCGACAGTGCCATCGTCATGCACAACGCTTCGACCCAGTTCGCGGATGGCGGCGAGTTCGGCATGGGCGCGGAAATCGGCATTTCCACCGGGCGCCTGCACGCTCGTGGCCCGGTCGGCGTCGAGCAGCTCACCACCTTCAAGTATGTGGTGCGCGGCAGCGGCCAGATCCGTCCCCGGTAATCGCGTCCGAAGCCGGACCGCCGGCGGTAGGATCAGACGGGTGTCGCGACCACCGGCGCGTAGCCCAGCAACTTGAGGGTCGCGTGGTAGTCGGGGATGGCCTCGATGCGCTCCAGCAGCCGCGGGTCGAAGGGGCGCCGCCCCAGCCGGCGGATGGCGCCGTCGCCCCTGCCGTAGGCCGGGGAATCCCCGGTGATGCGGGTCCAGTCGGCCTGTTTCTCGGCAAAGGCGGGATCCAGGGGCAGATCGAGGCCGTTGCAGATGCGCTGCATGGCCGCCGACGGATCCTCGCAGAAATCCTCGAAGCGGACGAAGCCGATCGCACGGGCCATTTCTGCGAACTTCCTGCAGCCCGCCATGAACGCTTCCGGAGAGAGATGGTCTCTGATCGAGGGGAAGGTGGCACTACTCAGCCACTGGTCGAAGGGATG
>JALSRW010000456.1 GCA_026984595.1 Alphaproteobacteria bacterium | reverse complement strand
CCGGTGTATCGTCGAGCCGGATCACCCCTTCCGGCAGACCGCCGCCGACCGCGATCTTCTCCATGTAGACGTCGGGTGCATTGAGAAAGCAGCCGCGCCCGGCCATGGCGATGCAGGAGATGGCGTTGGGGCCGCCCTTGGCGGTGATGGTGGTGCCCTCCAGCGGATCGAGGGCGATGTCGAGGGCCGGCCCGCGGCCGTTGCCCACCTTCTCGCCGATGTAGAGCATCGGCGCCTCGTCCCGCTCGCCTTCGCCGATCACCACCAGACCGTCGATATCGAGGAAGTTGAGGGCGCTGCGCATGGCGTCGACCGCCGCCTGATCGGCGGCCCGCTCGTCGCCGCGCCCCATCAGGCGGGCGCTTGCCAGGGCTGCCGCTTCGGTCACCCGCACGCTGTCGAGGGCGAGATTGCGATCCTGGCTGAGATAGGTGTCCATCGCGCGTTTCCCCGTGCTGTCCGTGCTGCCGCTCAGAGCCGTTCGATGCGGATCATCCGCGGCGGCTCGAGTACCGATGGGAGGGTTCCGATCCGGGCGAGGGCGGCGCGCATCGCCGCCTCCCGCGTGTCGTGGCTGGTGAGCACGATCGGCACGCCCTGGCCCGGATTGCGGGCCCGCTGGATGAGGGCCTCGATGGAGATCTCGTGATCGCGCAGCACCGCCGCGATCTCCGCCAGCACCCCCGGGCGATCGACCACCATCAGCCGAATGTAGTAGCTGCCCTCGTGGGCCGACATCGGTGCGATGGCGTGGTCCTCGAGCTGCCGGGCGGGCACGCCGAACACCGGTGTCGTGCGGCCGCGGGCGAGATCCACGAGATCGGCGACCACCGCCGAGGCGGTCGGTTCGGCCCCGGCACCGCGTCCCTCGCAGACCATGGCGCCGACGAAATCGCCCTCCGCCACGACGCCGTTCAGGACCCCTTCCACCTGGGCGATCGGTGCATCGCCCGGAACCATGCAGGGATGGAGGCGCTGCTCGAGGCCGGCAGCCGTCATGCGCGCCACGCCCAGCAGCTTGATGCGGTAGCCGAGTTCCTCGGCGAAGGCGATGTCGATCGGCGCCACATGGCGGATGCCCTCGATATGGACCGCATCGAAGCGGGGGCGGCCGCCGAAGGCCAGGGCGGCGAGCAGGGTGAGCTTGTGGGCGGCATCGATGCCGTCGATGTCGAAGCTCGGATCGGCCTCGGCATAGCCGAGCTCCTGGGCCTCGGCGAGAACCTCGGCGAACGGCCGTCCGCTCTGCCGCATCTGGGTCAGGATGTAGTTGCAGGTGCCGTTGAGGATGCCGTAGACGCGATGGATGCGGTTGGCGGCGAGCCCTTCGCGCAGTGTCTTCACCACCGGGATGCCGCCGGCCACCGCTGCCTCGAAGGCCAGCGTCGTGTCCCGCGCCTCGGCCAGCGCTGCCAGTTCCGCCCCGTGATGGGCGAGCATCGCCTTGTTGGCGGTGACCACCGGCTTTCCCGCTTCCAGGCAGGACCGGACCAGGGCCAGGGCCGGGCCGTCGGCACCGCCGATCAGTTCGCAGACGACATCGATCTCGGCGTCACGGGCCAGCAGCTCGAGATCGTCGACCCAGCGCATTCCCGACAGATCGACGCCGCGATCGCGGTCCCGGTCGCGCGCAGCGACGGCGGTGACGACGATCTCCCGTCCGGCACGGCCGGCGATCAGCGTACGGTTCTCGGCCAGCAGACAGAGCGTTCCGGTGCCGACGGTGCCGAGACCGGCAATGGCGACTCGCAGCGGTGTACCCATCAGTTTCGTGTGACACTCCCCGATGCCGGACGTTCCCGCGGGCGCCGACGGGTGACGCCGTGGCGGGACAGGAACTGGCGGATGTTGCGGACGGCCTGCCGCAGGCGGTGCCGGTTCTCGACGAGCGCCATGCGCACGAAACCCTCGCCGTATTCGCCGAAACCGATGCCGGGCGA
>JALSRW010000455.1 GCA_026984595.1 Alphaproteobacteria bacterium | reverse complement strand
AATCTACGAGCAGGACGGCATCTTTGCGCATGTGCGCCGCGTCTCGGAGCGTTTCCTCGCCCGGCTGAAGGCACTCGAAGAGCATCCGCTCGTGGGCGAGGCGCGGGGCGTCGGGCTGATCGGCGGGCTCGAGCTGGTGCGCGACAAGACGACGCGGGAGCAGTACGATCCGGCTCTCAAGCTCGCCGCCCGGGTGGTCGACAACTGCGCCGCACGGGGCCTCCTGCTGCGGCCGCTGCCCGGGGATGTGGTCGGCATCTGCCCGCCGCTGATCATCAGCGAGCCCGAGATCGACCAGCTCTTCGACCGTCTCGCCGCAGCCCTCGAGGATACCCTCGGCACCCTCGACCGGGTGGCGTGAGCGACCGGACGCGCGATCCCGCCATGGCCCAGGGACTTCACCCCTGGCTGCGGCCGCTGTGGCGGCGGCTGCTGATCCTGGCGGCGCTGGTGGGCTGGATGGGCTTCGAATTCTGGTACGAACCGCTGGGGAGCTGGTTCTACATCGTCCTCGCCGTCACTATCTATGCGGTGTGGGAGCTGTTCCTGCGCCACGAGACGGGCAAGGACTGAACCGGGGCGCGGGTTGCGATCGCCGTCACGGAACGCCCGTGGCCGGCGATCGCCATACGAGGGGATGCCGATGTCCGACAGAGAGAGGACCGAGCCCGAATGGCAGGCGGTACTCGACGGTGACAAGGAGGCCTTCAACCGGCTGATCGAGCCGCTGGCCGCCGATCTGATCGCCGCGGCCCGCGAGGAACTCGCCTGTTTCGTCGAGCTCGGCGAGATCCCCGAAGGGCTGTACGCGGTCGAGGACATCGTCGCCCAGGCCGTGCTGCGTGCCTGGCGCAACCGCCGTCGGCGGCCGCCCCAGGTCAGCCTCAAGGCCTGGTTGCTGGCCATCCTCTACCGCATCTTCGACGATATCCGGGACCGCGAGCGGCGCCGGCAGGAGATCGCCGAGGCCGCCCGGGAACAGCATCCCGAGATCCCGCCGCTGGAGGACGAGGACGCCTTCTGGGACTGGTTCCAGCCCGAGGATCTGCCTCTCCTCGAACCCTTGATGCCGGAGGAAACGCCCTCGCCCGAAGAGATCGCCAGCCTTCTCGAGACCCGACCGCATGCGGTCGCCACCGTCGCCCGTCGGGCGCTGGTGATGCACCGCCACGGCATCGAGATCGGCGAGATCAGCGCCGTGCTGCGCAAGCCGGCGGCCGAAACCCGGGCGCTCATCGCCGAGGCCGCCAAACGGGCGCGCACGGCCGGCCGGAGCGGCTGACGCGCGGGCAGCGCCGCATCGGCGGCCGATCGAAAGGCCCGCCATCCCCATCTCGATCTTGACATCGACCCGCGGGGCTGCAGGCTGGCACTCCTGGTGCGGGGGCACGGCCTTCCGCGCGCGCTCGGGGCCGGTTCGGACCGATGCGGGCGGCGGGGCGCTGTCTTGGACAGGTGCTCGCCTCGGGCTTTGGACAGGCAGGGTTGGAAAGGCCGAGACCGTGTTCCCGATCGAGAGCGCCATCCCGCATCGTTATCCGCCCTTCGTGGTCTGGGGCCTGATCGCCGTCAACGCGATCGTGTTCCTGTTCCAGATCGCGCTGCCGCCGCCGGTACTGGAAGGGTTCGTCTACCATTGGGCGCTGGTGCCGGCCCGCTACTTCCATCCCGAATGGGCGATCCGCAACGGGCTCGATCCGACGAACTACCTGCCTTTCTTCACCAACATGTTCCTCCATGGCGGCTGGTTCCACATCATCGCCAACATGTGGACGCTGTGGATCTTCGGCCCGGCGGTGGAGGATCGCCTCGGCAAGGTCCAGTTCCTGCTCTTCTACCTGGCGTCGGGGCTCGGTGCGTCCATCGCCCATGCCTGGGTCAATGCCGATTCGACGGTCCCCGCGCTGGGTGCCTCGGGCGCCATCGCCGGCGTCATCGGCGCATACG
>JALSRW010000454.1 GCA_026984595.1 Alphaproteobacteria bacterium | reverse complement strand
AAGCCCTCTCGGCCCCGGCCCGGCGAGGCCGAAGCCGCCTCATGCGTGCGCTCCGGGGCAGCCGGGCGGCGAGCTTCTGAGCTGCGCGCCGCTGCCGGTCAGAAGGCGGCGAGGGCCTCGCGCAAGGGGGCGGCGGCGGGATTGGCGACCTTGCCGGCGATGATCTCCTTCGGGCGCACCTTGCGCCCGTAATACGCCGTGTTCCAGTCGCTCTTGGGAACGATCGCCGTGCCGTCGAGGGTGAGGCCCGCGAACAGCCCGACGTTGCGGGAGAAGACGTAGACATCCTCGCCGAAATTGACCGTGGTGCCGGCGCCGATGCTGCCTCCCACCGGCCCCACCGCGGCGCTGGCATCGGCACCCAGCTTGAGGCCCTGCTCCAGCAGCTTGTTCACCGCGGCCTCGTTCATGATGGTGATCAGCATGTCGGAAGCCTTGCCTCCGATCTGCAGACCGACGGTGGCCCCGGCCAAGGTGACGAACACCGGATCGCTCCACGCCCCGGTCTGCGGATCGCGCGCCAGCAGCACGCCGACCCCGTACCTGCCGCCGATGATGAACCCGCCTTCGACGAGATTGGGCACCACCACCACGCCATAGGCGTTCTGCACATAGACGGCGACATGGCGGAAGTTCGGATCGCCCCGGAAATCGTCGACGACGACGCGGGCGCGGTCGACCAGACGCTGCTGCTCGCTGGGCTGGGCATGGAGCGCCAGCGGCATCAGCAGACCGAGAACCAGGAGGGTTCCGGCGAGGAACGGGGGAAGCTTCATGGACAGCGGGCTCCGGCGACAGGATGGAAGGAGCGAAGCCCCGGACCGGGGCAGGCGCACAGTATCGCCTCCCCGCTCGCGGTCAAGGTGAACCGGCTGCCGCCGAACTTGCCCCGCCCGCCCATCGCCCCCTATATCCGCCGGGCGTCCTCCCTCTGTTTCCGGCAGGCATTCATGGCCGACATGCGATCCCGAGGCGTTGCCGATGCGCCCGAGCTCGACCGGCTCGGGCAGATGCTCGCGGAGCTGCGCCGGTGCAGCGCCGACGATCCCTTCCTCAATCCGATCGATCGGCTGGGCGTGCATATCCTGCGCGAACTGCAGGCCGGCCGGCTCGATCTCGACGCTCTCGAGCAGAGGATCGGCCGCCTCACCGGCGAGGCCTTCCTCGAGCGGGCCGAACGGCTGCGGGCCTATCTCGGCGAGCTCGATCCCGAGCGCAACCGCGAGATCCTGCGCGATCTGCTGCGGGGTCTGCTGCTGCGCGACGGCGCGCCGCTGCCTTTCGCGGAGGCGAAAGCACGCCTCGAGCGCGGCGATTTCGGTTTCGTCTTCACCGCCCATCCGACCTTCGGGCTGACCGGTCGGCTGCAGAAGATTCTCTCCATGCTGGCCCTCGGTCGCGACGAGGGGGGGCGGCCGCTCGAGGAAGAGGCGAGGCGGCGGCTGCTGGCCACCGTCCGCGACATGCCGCACCGCCCCGAGCGACGCCTCGACCTCGGGCAGGAATTGGCCCGGGCGCTGGAAGCCATCGCCCATCTCCAGAAGGCGATCCGCATCGGCTACGAGATCCTGGCCGACGAGCTGAAGGAGCTCTATCCGGAGCGCTGGCACGAGGTGGTGCCGCGCATCGCCACCATCGCGAGCTGGGTGGGCTACGATCTCGACGGCCGGGCCGACATCTCCTGGGCGCAGACCCTGGCGAGCCGTCTCGCTCTTCAGCTCGATCAGCTCGAGCGCTACCGGCGGCGGCTGGCCGCCATGCGTGCCGATGTCGAGGCACGCGAGGAGGAGATCGCGGTTCTCGAGCTGATCGAGGTACGGCTGGCACTGGCCTGCAAGGTGACGCGGGAGACCCGCGATGCCCTGGCCAATGCCCGGCTCGGCGATCCCCGCTGGCTTTCCGACCTGGCGGCGCTGTCGCGGGAGCTGGTTTCCACCCGCGAGGTACG
>JALSRW010000453.1 GCA_026984595.1 Alphaproteobacteria bacterium | reverse complement strand
TGGAACTGGCTGTCAATCTCGGCGTCGATCCGCGTCACGCCGACCAGATGGTGCGGGGTGTGGTGGTGCTTCCCCACGGTACCGGCCGTACCGTGCGGGTGGCGGTGTTCGCCCGCGGCGAAAAGGCCGAGGAGGCAAAGGCGGCGGGCGCCGACATCGTCGGTGCCGAGGATCTGGCGGAGAAGGTGCAGAAGGGCGAGATCGAGTTCGACCGCTGCATCGCCACGCCGGACATGATGCCGGTGGTGGGACGGCTGGGGCGCATCCTCGGTCCCCGCGGCCTGATGCCCAATCCCAAGCTGGGCACGGTGACGATGAACCTGGCCGAGGCCGTCGAGGCGGCCAAGGGCGGCCAGGTCCAGTTCCGGGTCGAGAAGGCGGGAATCGTCCATGCCGGCATCGGCAAGGCCAGCTTTCCCAAGGACGCGCTGGTGGAGAACGCCAAGGCGCTGGTGGACGCCCTCAACAAGGCCAAGCCCAGCGGCGCCAAGGGAACCTATCTCAAGCGGGCACATCTGAGTGCCACCATGGGACCGGGCATCGAGGTGCAGGTCCCGACCCTGGTGCAGTAACCGAGGAGGATCGGAGAAAAAGCCTCTTGCGCTTCCGCGATCGCGCATTATGTTCATCACCTCCGTGATGGACATGCGTTCACCGCGCCGGCGGTTCGTGCCGGGCGCGGGCGAGACGTGCCGCGGCCGGACCGGGGATCCCGGGACGGGCAGGGTTCGGCGGGTTGGATCGGCGGCGGGCAGGCGGGCTTCGTTCCGGCGAGAATTGGAGGCAATCCGTGCTACGGGCACAGAAGGCGAAGGTCGTCGAGGACCTCCACGCCGTGTTCTCGGACACGGCCGTGGTGGTGGTGACCCATTATCAGGGGTTGACGGTGGCCGAGGCGACCGCCCTGCGGCGCAGCATCCGCGAGAGCGGCGGCCGCTTCCGGGTGGTCAAGAACCGGCTCACCAAGCGGGCGCTGAGCGGCACTCCCTACGAGGGAATCGCCGATCTGTTGACCGGCCCCACGGCGATCGCCTGGGCCGACGATCCGGTGGCCGCCCCCAAGGCCGTCTGCGACTTCGCCAAGAAGAACGAGAAGCTGAAGATCGTCGGCGGCGCCCTCGGCTCCACCGTGCTCGATGCGGAAGCGGTCAAGGCGCTGGCGGCGCTGCCGTCGCTGGATGAACTGCGGGCGCAGCTCGTCGCTCTCGTGCAGACCCCGGCCAGCCGGCTGGTGGGCGTGCTGCAGGCGCCGGGCGGACAGTTGGCGCGGGTGCTGGCGGCGCGCGGCGAGCAGGCGGAAGGCGCGCAGGCGGAAGGTTGAATGGCCGCAAGGCAGGTTGAAGGTCGTTTCGCGTAGGAGAGGATGAGATGGCGAATCTGGAGCAGCTGGTCGAGGATCTGTCGGGGCTGACGGTGCTCGAGGCGGCGCAGCTTTCGAAGATGCTCGAGGAGAAGTGGGGCGTCTCGGCGGCCGCCCCGGTGGCGGTGGCCGCCGTCGGTGCCGCGGCCCCGGCCGAAGCGGCCGAGGAGCAGACGGAGTTCGACGTGATCCTGGCCGGCATCGGCGACAAGAAGATCAACGTCATCAAGGAAGTGCGCGCCCTCACCGGACTCGGTCTCAAGGAGGCCAAGGAGCTCGTCGAGAGTGCTCCGAAGGCGGTCAAGGAAGGCGTCTCCAAGGAGGAGGCCGAAAAGATCAAGGCGCAGCTCGAGGCCGCCGGAGCCACCGTGGAGATCAAGTAACATCCGGCGCTCGCCGCAACTCGCCCCGCCGCGGTTCTTCGCGGCTGCGGGGCCGAGGTGTCCCGCCCCGCAGCGACCGGGCGGCGGGGAGGGGTGCGACCCGTGACGAACCGAGGCGACCGGGCGCTCGCGGAGCGTGCCGGCTCGTCTCGTCGGCATTGGACATCGTCGGGCATATCGTCGGCGCGGCAGGGAACCCGGTCCTGCGCCCGGCAC
>JALSRW010000452.1 GCA_026984595.1 Alphaproteobacteria bacterium | reverse complement strand
ATGTCCTCGAGACTCATCGTGCGGATCCTGTCGAGATAGGCCTGGCGCCCGGCGGAGACCTTCGCCATTTCGGCCGCCACGTCGTCCCGCGCGGTGCTGCCCGAGAGCCCCTTGACAAAGGTCCATTCGCCATCCCTCCAGATCGGCCAGGAGGGATACCAGATCCAGAAGAAGACGGCGCCGATGATGGTGAGATAGAAGATGATCAGCCACCAGCGGGGCAGGGGCTGATCGAGCTCGGTGATGCCGTCCCAATCATGGCCCGTGGTCCGGATGCCGGTGACCTCGTCGCGGTCTGGCGTCGTGCTCATCATTCCCTCTCCTCGAAGCCGTCATCCTCGAGCGGTACGCGGCTGGCGCGCTCGAACTTGGACCGGTTTCCCGGCCACAGCGCGTAGGCGAGCGCGATCAGAAACAGCACCATCAGAAAGCCGAGGCCCCAGGTGCCGGCGATATGCATCATGCGCTCATACATGGCGTCTACCTGTCATTGTCGTCGCGCTTCGGATCGTAGAGATCGAAGTCGACGAAGGTGCCGAGCACCTGCAGATAGGCGATCAGTGCATCGAGTTCGGTGATGCGCCGCGGATCGCCGTCGAAATCCCTCACCGGCACCTTGTCGCCATAGCGCGCGAGAAGTCCCGACGGGTCGGCATCCGGCGTCGCCTGCGCCTTCAGGTCGGCGAGCGCCTCGGCGATCATCTCCTCGCTGTAGGGGACGCCGACCGTCGCATTGGCGCGCATCACCCTGGCGATGGTGCGGGTGTCGAGATCGGTCGCGGCGAGGAAGGGATAGCCCGGCATCACCGACTCCGGCACCACGGCTCGCGGATCGGCCATGTGCAGGCGGTGCCATTCGTCGGAATACTTGTTGCCCACCCGCGCGAGATCGGGGCCGGTGCGCTTCGAGCCCCACTGGAAGGGATGGTCGTAGAGGCTCTCGGCGGCGAGGCTGTAATGCCCGTAGCGCTCGACCTCGGAGCGCAGCGAACGGATCATCTGGCTGTGGCAGTTGTAGCAGCCCTCGCGGATGTAGATGTTGCGCCCGGCGAGCTCGAGCGGCGTATAGGGGCGGATGCCCTCCACCGTCTCGATCGAGCTCTTGATCCAGAAGAGCGGGATGATCTCGACCAGCCCGCCGATCGACACCACGACGAGGATGAGGACGAGAAGAAGGATCGAGTTCTTCTCGATGGTCCTGTGTGAAAAGCCTGCCATCTTCGCCTCCCCTCAGGCGGCTGCCGGAACCGGCGCCGGTGCCGTCTCGCCGCGGCGGACCTCGCCTTTGGCTGTCTTCCAGAAATTGTAGGCCATGATGAGCGCCCCCGTGAGATAGAGAATGCCGCCCAGCGCGCGGATCATGTAATAGGGGTGCATGGCCTCGACGGTCTCGGCGAAGGAGTATTCGAGGAAGCCGAGCTCGTCATAGGCGCGCCACATCAGCCCCTGCATGATCCCCGAGACCCACATCGCGGTGATGTAGAGCAGGATGCCGAAGGTGGCGATCCAGAAGTGCCACTCGACAAGCGTATTGGAGTAGAGCCGCCCGGCGCCGAACAGCCGCGGCGCCATGCAGTAGAGCGCGCCGAAGGAGACGAAGCCGACCCAGCCGAGCGCCCCGGAGTGCACGTGTCCGATGGTCCAGTCGGTATAGTGCGAGAGCCCGTTCACCCAGTGCATCGACATCACCGGACCCTCGAAGGTGCTCATGCCGTAGAAGGCGACCGAGACCACCAGCATGCGGATCACGGGGTCGGTGCGGAGCTTGTCCCAGGCCCCCTTGAGCGTCAGCAGCCCGTTGAGCATGCCGCCCCAGGACGGCATCCACAGCATGATCGAGAAGGTGGCGCCGAGCGTCTGCGCCCACAGGGGCAGCGCCGTGTAGTGGAGATGGTGCGGCCCGGCCCAGATATAGAGGAAAATGAGCGCCCAGAAATGCACGATCGACAGTCGGTAGGAAT